>NZ_NFKB01000057.1:0-17424 GCF_002160175.1 Faecalibacterium sp. An192 | reverse complement strand
TATTCCTTCTGTTGTTGATCGCACCAAAACAAAAGAACTTTTGCGTCACGAAAGATAGGGTCCCTCTGCGAGGGCCGGCTCTCACGAGCTGGCCCTCGCATTGTTTGTTTTGCGGGAAATGTCTGGAATAGAGAATATACCCTGTGTCCAGAGCCCCGCCGGGGCAAACGCAGCGGTCTGAATTTTCAAGCGTTATCTTTGACGCGCAGAAAATTCAGGGTACCGCAAGAGGAAAGCCCGCAGGGCGGGTGCCTCCCGCCTCAGGCGGGGCGGGAAAGTTTTAATCTATGATTGCATATAACGATAATTATACAGCAAAAACTGCATAAAAATACAAAATGCCTTAAATCCGCCCCGGAAATGCCAAAAGGTTTGTTATTTTTCTGCATTGACGATAAATGCCCGCGGCGTATAATAATGACAGTAGCGCACGAGGCGCTGGCGCCGCACCAAAGGGCGTGCGGCCGAAAGTGTGAAACTTACAAAACTACGCGAAAAGGAGCGAGGAGTCATGAAGAAAAAGGAAGACATCAAGAAGGTTGTGCTGGCCTACTCGGGCGGCCTGGATACCTCCATCATCATCCCCTGGCTGAAGGAAAACTACAACAACTGTGAGGTCATCGCCGTGTCGGGCGACGTGGGCCAGGGCACCGAGCTGGACGGCCTGGAAGAGAAGGCCAAGAAGACCGGCGCTTCCAAGCTGTACGTCCTGGACCTGAAGAAGGACTTCGTGGAGAACTACATCTTCCCCACCCTGAAGTTCGGCGCAAAGTATGAGGACTACCTGCTGGGCACCTCCTTTGCACGTCCCTGCATCGCCAAGGCTCTGGCCGACATCGCCATCGCCGAGGGCGCTGACGCCATCTGCCACGGCTGCACCGGCAAGGGCAACGACCAGGTCCGTTTCGAGCTGACCCTCAAGGCCTTCTGCCCCGAAATGGCCATCATCGCTCCCTGGCGTGAGTGGGACATCAAGAGCCGTGACGAGGAGATCGACTACGCCGAGGCTCACAACATCCCCCTGAAGATCAGCCGTGAGACCAACTACTCCAAGGACAAGAACCTGTGGCACCTGTCCCACGAGGGCATGGACCTGGAGAACCCCGCCAACGAGCCCCAGTACAACAAGGAGGGCTTCCTGGAGCTGGGCGTCAGCCCCGAGCAGGCTCCCGACACCCCGACCTATGTGACCATCCACTTTGAGAAGGGCATCCCCACCGCTGTGGACGGCAAGGAAATGGGCGCTGTGGAACTGGTGGGGTACCTGAACAAGCTGGGCGGCGAGAATGGCATCGGCCTGCTGGACATCGTCGAGAACCGGCTGGTGGGCATGAAGAGCCGCGGCGTCTATGAGACCCCGGGCGGCGCCATCCTGTACAAGGCCATCAACGTCCTGGAGACCATCACCCTGGACAAGGAGAGCGCTCACTTCAAGGCTCAGCTGGCCCAGAAGTACGCCGATATCGTCTACAACGGCCAGTGGTTCACCCCGCTGCGCGAGGCTCTGGACGCCTTCGCCGACAGCCTGGAGAAGACCGTCACCGGCGACGTCAAGCTCAAGCTGTACAAGGGCAACATGATCAACGCCGGCGTCACCTCGCCCTACACTCTGTACGATGAGCAGACTGCTTCCTTCGGCGAGGACGAGGACTACAACCAGGCTGATTCCGCCGGCTTCATCAACCTGTTCGGCCTGTCCATCAAGGAGCGGGCAAAGCTGTCCAAGAGCTGGCCCAAGGACTAATCTGCAAAAAAGATTGCGTTGCTTTCTTCCCCTTTGCCCGTCATTTCACACTTTCCGGGCAAAGGTAACACCTCACCGGCCGTGAGGCCGGCGGCACCGCCGCAGGACGTGTACTTCCTGCGGCGGCTTTGCCGTTTTTCGGCAAATGCCGCTGGGGACAGGCCGGTCTGTGATCTTGTTTTGAAAGGAGCCCCACATGGCTGAACAACTCTGGAAAGGCCGCTTTTCCAAAGCGGTGGACTCCCGCGTGAATGATTTCAATTCTTCCATCCGGTTTGACCAGCGGATGATTGCCCAGGACATGAAGGGCAGCGGCGTGCACGCCGCCATGCTGGCCCGCCAGGGGATTATTTCGGAGGCGGACTGCGAGGCAATTCTGGGCGGCCTGGCCTCCATTGCCGACGATCTGGCCTCGGGCCAGCTGGAGATTGATCCCGCCGCCGAGGACGTCCACACCTTTGTGGAGCAGACCCTGACCGCCCGCATCGGCGACGCCGGCAAGCGCCTGCACACCGGCCGCAGCCGCAACGACCAGGTGGCCCTGGATATCCGTCTCACCCTGCGGGATGAGAGCGTCCGGCTGCAGGGCCTGATCGCCGATCTGATCCGGGTGATCTGCAAGAAGGCCGGCGAAAACACCGACGCGGTGATGCCGGGCTACACCCACCTGCAGCGGGCCCAGCCCGTCACCTTTGGCCACGCCCTGATGGCCTATGCCTGGATGCTCCTGCGGGACCTGGGCCGCTTCGCCGACGCCACCCGCCGGATGGACAGCCAGTGCCCCCTGGGCTCGGGCGCCCTGGCCGGCACCACCTATCCCCTGGACCGGGCCTTTACCGCCGAGAAGCTGGGCTTTGCCGGCCCCTGCCCCAACAGCATGGACGGCGTGTCCGACCGGGATTTCTGCATTGAACTGGCCTCGGCCATGGCGGTCTGCATGATGCACCTGTCCCGCCTGTCGGAGGAAATCATCCTGTGGTGCAGCTGGGAATTCAAGTTCATCGAGCTGGACGACGCCTTCACCACCGGTTCCTCCATCATGCCCCAGAAGAAGAACCCCGATGTCACCGAGCTGATCCGCGGCAAGACCGGCCGGGTCTACGGCGACCTGAACACCCTGCTGGTGATGATGAAGGGCATTCCCCTGGCCTACAACAAGGACATGCAGGAGGACAAGGAGGCCATCTTTGACGCGGTGGACACCCTGTCCCTCTGCCTCACCACCATCACCCCCATGCTGGATACCATGCGGACCCTGCCCGCCAATATGCGCCGGGCCGCCGCAGCCGGCTTCATCAATGCCACCGACTGCGCCGACTACCTGACCAAGAAGGGGATGCCCTTCCGGGATGCCTACAAGCTCACCGGCCAGATGGTGGCCGACTGCATCGCCAAGGGCAAGGTCCTGGAGGAGCTGACCATGGAGGAATACCAGAGCTACAGCCCCCTGTTTGAGCAGGACGTGTATGCGGCGGTGGATCTGGTCAACTGCTGCGAGGGCCGCACCAGTTACGGCGGCCCCAGCGCGGCCAGCGTCCGCCGTCAGATTCAGCAGGCCGAGGAGGCCCTGGCCGCCTGGGAGGAGGAAAAGGCATGAGCTACAAGGTATTCATCGACGGCTCCTCCGGCACCACCGGCCTGCGGATTGCGGACCGGCTGGCCGGCCGGCCGGAGCTGGAGCTGCTCCACATTGCCGAAGCCGACCGCAAGGACGTGGAAAAGCGGGCCGCCGTCATCAATTCGGCCGACCTGGCCTTTCTCTGCCTGCCCGATGCGGCATCCAAAGAAGTCATCCCCCTGGTGAAGCCGGAGGTGAAGGTGCTGGACACCTCCACCGCCTTCCGCACCGCGCCGGGCTGGGTGTACGGCTTCCCCGAGCTGCGGGGACAGCGGGAAAAAATCCGCACCGCCAACCGGGTGGCCGTGCCGGGATGCCATGCTTCCGGCTTCATTGTGCTGGCCCGGCCCCTGGTGGAGATGGGACTGGTCCCGGCGGATTATCCCTTCAGCTGCCACAGCCTCACCGGCTATTCCGGCGGCGGCAAGAAGATGATCGCCGAGTATGAGGACGCCGCCCGTCCGGCTCTCTACAGCACCCCCCGGGCCTACGGCCTGACCCTCCACCACAAGCACCTGCCGGAAATGACGGCGGTTTCGGGTCTGACCGCTGCCCCGGTGTTCTGCCCCATTGTGGACGATTACTATTCGGGCATGGAGGTCACCGTCCCCCTGCGGATGGACCTGCTGCCCGGCGTCACCCCGGAGGCGGTGAGCAAGGCCCTGGCCGACTACTACGCCGGGGAAAAGCTGTTCACCGTCCATCCCCTGGGCCAGCTGCCCGGGGACGGGATGCTGGCCGCCGGCGCCCTGCAGGGCACCGACCGGATCGAACTGTACGCTACCGCCAGCCCTGACGGCAGCCAGATGCTGCTGATCTCCCTGTTTGACAACCTGGGCAAGGGTTCGTCGGGCGCAGCGGTGCAGTGCATGAATATTATGCTGGGTCTGGACGAGACGGCCGGGCTGGAATAAATCCCGCCCGCTCTCAGAGAAATCCCCGCGGCCGCGCTGTTGGGAAAGACGCGCCGCGGACGGCCCCAAACGCAAAAGAGGAACTGGAAAGGATATCGAAGGAGGAAAAGCATGAAGTATCAGGAGGTTTCGGGCGGCATCTGTGCCCCCAAAGGTTTCGCGGCAGCGGGCGTCCACTGCGGCATCCGCGCCAACCGCACCAAGTACGATCTGGCCCTCATCAAGGCTGAGGTCCGCTGTGCGGCGGCGGGCGTCTATACCACCAATAAGGTTTGCGGCGCGCCCATCAAGGTGGACCGCGCCCACCTGGCCGACGGCTACGCCCAGGCCATCCTGGTAAACAGCGGCAACGCCAATACCTGCGCCGCCAACGGCGTGGAGCTGGCGGAGGAATGCTGCCGCCTGACCGGTGAGGCCCTGGGCATCCCGGCCGAGGACGTGCTGCCCGCCTCCACCGGCGTGATTGGCCAGCCCATGACCATCGATCCCTTTGCAGCCGGCATCCCGGCGGCCGCCGCCAAGCTGGCCGCCACCGCCGAGGGCAGCGCCGACGCCGCCACCGCCATCATGACCACCGACACCCACAAAAAGGAGTACGCCATCCAGTTTGAGCTGGGCGGCAAGACCTGCACCGTGGGCGCCATCGGCAAGGGCAGCGGCATGATCGCCCCCAACATGGCCACCATGCTGGCCTTCTACACCACCGACGCGGCGGTCAGCCCTGCCATGCTCCAGAAAGCCCTGCGGGAAGTGGTGCCCGGCACCTACAACCAGATGAGCGTGGACCTGGACACCTCCACCAACGATACCTTGATCGTCATGGCCTCGGGCCTGGCGGGCAACCCGGTGGTGGACGCCGAGGGCCCCGACTACGACGCCTTTGTGGAGGCTCTGACCGCCATTGCCGAGCATATGTGCGCCGAGCACGCCGGCGACGGCGAGGGCGCCACCCACCTGATTACCTGCGAGGTGTCGGGTGCGCCCGACCTCAAGACCGCCCGGGCGGTGTCCCGTAGCGTGGTCTGCTCCAACCTGTTCAAGGCGGCGGTCTTTGGCCGGGACGCCAACTGGGGCCGTATCCTCTGCGCCATCGGCTATACGCCGGGGGACTTCTCCATCGATAAGGTCTGCGTCTGGCTGTCCAGCGCCGCCGGCGAGGTGTATGTCTGCGAAAACGCAGCCTATCACCCCTACAGCGAGGAGGAGGCCGCCAAGGTGCTGGCCGAGCACGATATCCTTGTCCGGGTGGAAATGGGCCTGGGCAGCGCCTGCGCCAAGGCCTGGGGCTGCGACCTGACCTATGACTACGTGAAAATCAATGGGGATTACAGAACCTGAGAGCGGGAAAGAAAGCATATGAAAAACGAAGAAATGGCCCTCCTCTTTTCGGAGGCAACACCTTACATCCAGAAATACCACGGCAAAACCATGGTCATCAAGTACGGCGGCAACGCGATGATCAATGAAGACCTGAAAAACGCCGTCATGAACGACCTGGTCACCCTGACCCTGCTGGGGGTCCGGGTGGTGCTGGTCCACGGCGGCGGCCCGGCCATCAACGACATGCTGAAAAAGGTGGGGGTCGAGAGCCACTTTGTGGGCGGCCTGCGGGTCACCGACCAGGCCACCATGGAGATCGTCCAGCAGGTGCTGGCCGGCAAGGTCAACAAGGACCTGGTGGCCAAGCTCCGGGGCCGCGGCGTGGGCCTGTGCGGCATGGACGGCCAGATGCTCCGCTGCGCCGAGATGGACAGCCGGCTGGGCTATGTGGGCGAGGTGGTCCATGTGGACACCACCCTGATCTCCAGCCTGCTGGACCGGGGCTATATCCCCGTCATCGCCACCGTGGGCATGGATGACCTGGGCCAGCCCTACAACGTCAACGCCGACACCGCCGCAGCCCAGATCGCCATTGCCCTCAAGGCCGAGAAGCTGGTCTCCATGACCGATATCGCCGGCCTGCTGCGGGACAAGGACGACGAGAGCACCCTGATTCCCGAGGTGGAGGTCAGCGAGATCGAGGGCTACAAAGCGGCCGGCATCATTGCCGGCGGCATGATCCCCAAGATCGGCGGCATGGCCGACGCCATCTATCAGGGCGTCCATGAGGCGGTCATCATCGACGGCCGGGTCCCCCACACCGTTCTGCTGGAACTGTTCTCCAACCGTGGCTCGGGCACCCGGTTCTACCGCCGCAGCCACCGGGAATAAGCCGCCCGCGGCCCGCCGTATGGCAGGCCGGACGGGCTCCCATGTCTCCGCCCCCGGCGGGGCGGATGTCCCATACGATTGTTTCAAGATCAGGGAGGCAACACTATGGATTCCGAAAAAGTCATTGCGCGGGACAACGACTATGTCCTGCATACCTATAACCGCAACCCCATCGTCATCGAGAAGGGCCACGGCCTCCACGCCTACGGCCCCGAGGGCCAGAGCTATCTGGATTTCACCAGCGGCATTGGGGTCAACAGCCTGGGCTACTGCGACCTGAACTGGGCCGAGGCCGTCTCCAAGCAGGCCCACAAGCTGCAGCACACCTCCAACCTGTACTACACTTCCCCCTGCTCCAAGCTGGCCAAGCGGCTGTGCCGCCGCACCGGCATGAGCAAGGTGTTCTTCGGCAACTCGGGCGCCGAGGCCAACGAGGGCGCCATCAAGGCCGCCCGGAAGTACAGCTTTGACCACTACGGCGAGGGCCGGGACCAGATCATCACCCTGGTGAACAGCTTCCATGGCCGCACCATCGCCACCCTGACCGCCACCGGTCAGGATACCTTCCATCACTACTTCGGACCCTTCAACGAGGGCTTCCTCTACACCCCCGCAGGGGACATCGAGGCTCTGACCAAGCTGGTGGACAAGCACACCTGTGCCGTCATGCTGGAGCTGGTCCAGGGCGAGGGCGGCGTGGTGCCCCTGGATCAGGAATTTGTCCAGGCCGTGCGGGCCCTGTGCGACGAAAAGGACCTGGTCCTGATTGTGGACGAAGTCCAGACCGGCGTGGGCCGCACCGGCACCTTCCTGGCCTGTGAGCAGTTCAACCTCCGGCCCGACATCGTCACCCTGGCCAAGGGCCTGGGCGGCGGCCTGCCCATCGGCGCCGTGCTGGTCAGCGAGAAGGTGGCCGCCGGCATGGGTCCCGGCAGCCACGGCTCCACCTTCGGCGGCAACCCGGTGGTCTGCGCCGGCGCCAACGTGGTGCTGGAACGGCTGGACGAGAGCTTCCTGGCCGGTGTGCGGGAGCACGCCGCCCAGCTGCGGGCCGGCCTGGAGCGTCTGCCCCATGTGAAGGGCGTCACCGGCCTGGGCCTGATGCTGGGCATCCAGTTTGAGGATGGCATCAACGCAGCCGATGTGCTGGCAGCCTGCCGGGAGCGGGGCCTGCTGGTCCTGACCGCCAAGACCCGTCTGCGGCTGCTGCCGCCGCTGGTGGTGACCGCCCACGACATCGAGCGGGCCCTGGTCATTCTGGATGAGGTGCTGTGCGGGTTGGACCCGGTCCAGTCCTGAGCAAGGGAGGACGACATGAAGCATCTGCTGAAAATGAACGACCTGACCCAGGAGGAGCTGTACCACATTCTGGACGTGGCCGACGAGCTGAAGGCCGCCCAGAAGGCCGGCGGTACGCCTCACCTGCTGGAGGGCAAGAGCGTGGCTTTGATGTTCTCCAAGACCTCCACCCGGACCCGCACCAGCTTTGAGGTGGGCGTCTACCAGCTGGGCGGTCTGGGCAGCTATATGAATGCCGCCACCGAGCTGCAGGCCGCCCGGGGCGAGCCCCTGCGGGATACCGCCCGGGTGCTGGGCCGCTATTACGACTGCATCGTCTGGCGGACCTATCGCCAGCGGGACCTGGAAGAGCTGGCGGAATACGCCGGCGTCCCGGTCATCAACGGCCTGACCGACTACGCCCATCCCTGCCAGGTGCTGGCCGACCTGATGACCATTCGGGAGCGGCGGGGCGCCCTGGCGGGCCAGAAGCTCTGCTTTGTGGGCGACGGCAACAACATGGCCAACAGTCTGATTGTGGGCGGCCTGCTGGCCGGAATGCAGGTCACCTGCGTCTGTCCCCCGGCCTACCGCCCGGCGGCGGATGTGCTGATGTTCGCCCATAAGTACGGTTCGGCCTTTACCCTGCTCCATGACCCCCGGGAGGGCGTCCGGGACGCCGACGTGGTGGTCACCGCCGTCTGGAACAACACCGTCGGCGAGGAGGAAACCGAGCGCCGGATGCGGGACTTCCAGGGCTATCAGCTGACCAATCAGCTGCTGCAGGGCGCCAAGCCCGACGCCATGGTCCTTCACTGCCTGCCCGCCCACCGGGGCGAGGAGATCTCCAACGCGGTCTTTGAAGACCACGCCGACGAGATCTTCACCGAGGCGGAAAACCGCCTCCACGTCCAGAAGGCTGTGCTGTCCATTCTGCTGGCCGGCAAGTAAGAAAATTTGCGCAAAACCCGCCGGGAAGGTTGACGTTCCGGCGGGTTTTTGTTATAATAATAGGGCTGCAGCGGATATCCGCCGCAGCCTGAATAGGGAGACGTATCGAAGTGGTCGTAACGAGCTTGACTCGAAATCAAGTTGTCCGCAAGGGCACGTGGGTTCGAATCCCACCGTCTCCGCCAGAAAAAGAAGGGCATGGCAAATGCCCTTCTTTTTTGTTTGTGCCATAAAAAGAGCGGCGGGAGGCTTGGCCTCCCGCCGCTTTTTGCGTGGATGGAAAGATGGTGCCAGGGGTCTCAGTGCCTGCGGGCCGGCCGGCGCGGAATCAGCAGATTGCACAGCAGAACGCCCACCGCCGCGCCCAGGGCGTTGCTGATGATGTCGTCCAGGTCGCAGGTGCCCAGCTTGGCGGTGAGCTGGACGGTCTCAATGGCGACCGACAGCACCAGGCCCAGCAGAAAGCCGATCTCCACCCGGCGCATCCGGCGGGGGCCCAGGAGGGCCAGCAGGATGCCGGTGGGCAGAAACAGCAGCATATTGAGGATGGAGTGGTTTAAGATGGAGAAGTTGCCGGTGCTGACCGCCAGGATCAGGTTTTGAAAGGGGACCATCCGGACTTCGCGGCTGTACATGTCGCTGAGACGGGAACCCAGTGTGATATAGAGGACCATCGCCAGATTGGCGAAAAGAAACAGCAGAGGCTGGCGGCTGATCTCGGCCCGGTCCCGCCAGAGCAGCCGCACCAGATACGCCGCCAGGCCCAGGACATAACAGACCAGGATCCAGTACAGAACCATCACATCGTCGCCGAAGTACTGGTACAGCAGGCCGGAAAAAACCATTGCGCACAGGTACAGAAAGAGGAAGGCGGCCGTCAGGGCCGGCAGCATCCGGCGGCTGGACAGATTGTGCTGCACGGCGGCAAAGGTGGCCAGATACCCGAGCAAATAGAGGATGGCCCAGAGGAAAAACAGGTTGAAGTCAAATGCCATAGAAAACTCCTGGTCTGAGATGGATGAATCACCAAGCAGGCCTGCCCCGTGAAAACAAGAGGCAGGCCTGTGACGGTAAAGGATGGGATGCCCCGGCCGGCGTCAGTGCCGGCTGGAGGATTTGCCGGAGGAGCTGCCCCGGCCGCGGCGGGAGGCAGAACCTTCGCTCTCGTAATTGTAGTTGTTGTTCAGTTTGTCGCCCAGGGTTTTGACCCGGTTGACGATGCAGCCCAGCGGGTTGATGCCGGACTTATCCAGCCGCTCCAGAGAATCCCGGATGGTATTCATGTTGGAATAGTCGAACCGGATGACGAACAGGGCCGACTTGGCGATGCGGTTGAGGCTCAGGGTCTCGGCCACACGGCCCACCGGCGCGGAGTCCATCAGGACGTAGTCGTAGTTCTGGGACAGGTCCTTGATGAGGGTCAGCAGCGCATCGCTCAGGGGGATTTCCTTGGGCTCCAGAATGGAGGGCAGCAGGTCCAGATAGCCGGTCAGGTGGGTGATGACGTCCTCCGGCGAAGCGTCTCCGCGGTAGAGGGCGTTCAGGCTGTGGGCATAGTCCACTTTGTCCAGGAACAGCCCGCCCAGGCTGGGATTGCGGACATCCAGGTCGATCAGCAGCACCTTGTGTTCCAGGTCGGACAGCTGAACCGCCAGGTTGGCGGCGACATGGGTCTTGCCCTCATCCTGCTCGGCAGAGGTGATGTAAATGCACTGGTGCTCCCCCACGCCCAGACGGTTGTGCAGGATATGGGCCGCCGAGACAAAGCTCTCTCGGACTTCGGCCCCCATGGGGTCGTCGTCCTCCACCAGCAGGGACTTTTTGCGGCGGAAATACTCCACGTTTTCGGGGATTTCGCCCAGAACCTCCAGCCCCAGCGTGTTTTCGATGTCCTTGGTGTTGACGACGGTGGGCAGGAGCAGGAACTTCAAGAAGCTGAAGCCGATGCCGACGGCCAGACCCAGCAAAGACATATACAGCCACATGGAGGCGTTGACGTTGCCGCCGATGCGGTAGGTGGCCTTGGGTTCGTTGATGACCGACACGCTGCCGATTTTGAGGGTTTCGATGAGGATTTCGGGGGCCACCTCGTTGATGGCGTTGAGGATCTCCACCCCCTCCTCAGCGCTGCGCCAGGTGAGGTCCATCTCGATGATCTGGGTCTCTTTGTACCGGGTGAGGTACAGGTTCTTGTAAATATCGGTTTCCGCAATGCCCACCAGCTTGATGTTCTGGATGGCGGCCTTGAGGGTGCGGTCGCTCTTGAGAACATAGATCACCGCATCCACCATGTCCTCGGCCAACTGGATGTCGGAGGAGTCGGGGTTGCTGGTGTTGGTGGTGAAGTTGCCGCCCGCGTCCTGGGTGGTGACGGCGATGGAGGAGGTGATGCTGTAGCCTTTGGCCATTTCGCCCCGCATATAGGAGGCAATGGACAGCACCACGCCGATGGCCAGACCGGCAATGGTGGTGGCCGCAATCAGCCCGCGGTTTTTGATCAGAGCGTGCAGAAAATCGCTCAGCCGTATGGTGATATATTCATCGTTCATGGCATCTCCCCCTTTTTATTTTGAATCCCGCTTCCACCAGGAGCGGCGCGGCTTGGCATGGCTGCCGCCTCTGGGACGGCGGGTTTCGGTCCGGGCTGCGGGTGTGGATTCGGGCGCAGCCGCCGGCCCGGCGGCTGCGGTTTCGGACGCCGTTTCCGTTTGGACCGGTGCGGCCTCGGGAACCGGCTCCATCTGGGCAGGCTCGGCTTCAGGAGCCGGTTCTGCCGGAGCGGGTTCGGCAGCAGGCTCGGTCGCCGGCTCAGAGGACCCGTCCTCGGGCGCGGTGTCCGGCTCAGCCGGTGGGGCCTCGAGTGCGGTTTCTGTCCCGGCGGCCGCTGTCTCTGCCTGGACCGATGCGGTCACGAGCTGGCTTTCCGGCTGGGCAGGTTCATCCTCCGGCTTGTCGGCCGATTCGGGCACAGGTGCAGCCGTTGCCTCAGCCGATGCGGATTCGGGCGCGGACTCCGGCTCAGCGGACGGGGTTTCCGGTTCTGCATCGGGAGTGGCGTCGGGCTGAGGTTCGCTGCCGCTGGCCTCCGGGGCGGTTTCGGCGGCCGCCTGGGCGGCGCCGGCCCGGGATACTGCGGCGATCAGCTCCACCGAGGGCGGCGGCAGGTCACTGGGACCCCGGCGCTGTCTCCGGCGGATCAGGAAGGCGGCCAGGCCCAGAACCAGGGCCGCCACCAGGCCCAGAATGCCCACGCCCACCGTGGTCCAGACCGGAACATTGATGATCTGGATTTCGGCAATGTCCTGAATCTCAATGGCCTGGCGCTTTTCGGTCTTGCCGTTCAGCACCAGATAATAGATGCCGGGCTCCAGGCCCTCCAGGCTGCGGGCCAGGGCGGTGGAATCCCACACGCCCACCAGCTGATCCTGGGAGTCATAGAGGGCCACGTTGAAGTTCGAAACATGGCTGCGCAGCACCCGGTCCACCACGCTGATCTCGGCCCGGATGAGCCGGTTGGTGATGACATAGCTCTTCTGCGCTTCTTCCTCCACCCGGCCGTCGGCCGACACGCTGAACACAAAGTCGGCGTCGCTGAACCGGTAGTTGTCTGCGCTTTCCAGCTGGCGCAGGCGGTAGGTGGTGTTCTTTTCCAGATCGGTCAGAATCAGCTGGCCGTTTTCGTCGGTGGAAACCATGGTGGTGCCCACGCCGCCCTGGGTCAGGCGGAAAGTGATGTCGCCCAGCCCTTCGCTGGGGTACAGTTCATCCGACACCTGGACGGTGACGGTGGTCTTTTCGCAGGTGATCTTGTGGATGGGGGCCAGAAGGCCGTCCTCCTTTTTCTCCACCGTGAAATTCCGCTCTTCCAGGTCGGAGGCGTAGTACCGGGGCGCGCTGGTCTGGACCAGAGTGTATTCGCCCAGATACAGCTCGATGCTCTCGCCGTAGCCGTTTTCGTTGCACTCAATCCGGTCCACCGTCTGGCCGGCGCTGTAGCGCAGGGTGCCGTCCTTGGTGATGATGTCCTCGGCGGCGATGACGTCGTAGACGCCGCCGTCCACCGGCTGGTTGGTGTCGGCGTCGGTCATCTGGATGCGGATGACGTTCTTGGAGGGCATCAGGGGGACCACCACCACAAGAGGTTCGTCCCAGTCCCGGTCCTCATTGGCCCAGAACTCGATGTTGCCGGCCGAATCATAGCCCTCCGGCTCGGTCAGCTCGTGGAAATAATAGTGGCCCTGCAGGATTTTTTCGGGCAGGTAGAACACACCCTCGGTGGTGGTCTCGTACTTGCGGTACTCGATCCGGCGGGGGTAATAGGTGTTGAGGAACTGCATGGCGCCGTCGGTGGTGTACAGCTCGAACTGGATGCCGGCCTCCTTGATGGTGGCATCGGTCTCAGCGTCGGTGACCATGACGTAGACGGCGGTCTTGCCGTATCCGCTGGCCAGGCCTGCGCCGCCGCCGGCCACCGGGAACTCGTAGTCGTCCTCGCCGTCTCCCTGGTCGCCGCCGCCACCGCCGCCCCAGCCGCCGCCGTCATCGTCGTCCGGCTCCTCGTAGCCGCCCTCTTCGTCACCGCCCCAGCCGCCGTCTTCGTAGCTGGCGGCCTGGCTGGAGGAAGAACCGGGGTACAGGTCGATGTAGTCCTCCTCGGGAATCTGGATGATGTACAGCAGCAACAGCATAATCACCAGCAGAAGGATGAGCAGCAGCGCCGACATCATATCTGCGGTGGATTGCCAGTAATTGAGCGGCTCGCCGCTGTTTTTTGACTTGTTATGTCTCTTCATCGCTTGATCAGCTCTTCAAATTCCTGCAGCGACATGGGCTTATACAGATAGTAGCCCTGGCCCGAAGTGCATCCGGCCCGGCGCAGGATGGTCATTTGTTCGGAGTTTTCGATGCCGGAGGCAATCACCGGCAGACGGAACTTTTTGGCCTGTTCCAGGGTGGCCTGCAGCTTCTCGGTGCCGCGGTGCTGGTCGTCGGAAAAATACCGCAGATCCAGCTTGAGGGCGTCGGTCTTGGCCTCCTTGAGGGCCAGCATGCCCATGAAATCGTCCTGACAGCCGTCGATCACCAGGCGGAAGCCGGCCTGCTGCAGCACGTCGCCGGTGTCCCGGGCGGCCCCTTCGCACTGGAGGTAGGCGCTCTCGGCGATTTCCAGCTCCAGATACCGGGGCGGGATTTTGTATTTGTGGATCAGGGTCTTAAAGAACTGGATCAGGTCAATGGCCATCAGGTCGGTCTTGGAGATGTTGATGGCCAGGGGGACCGGCCGTATGCCGGAGTCGATCCAGTGGCGGATGGTCTTGCAGACCTCCTCCCAGATGTACTGGTCCAGCTTGGTGATGTAGCCGTTGCTCTCCACCACCGAGATGAAGTCGTCCAGGGGAACCAGGCCGAAATCGCCGTGTTTCCACCGCATCAGGGCTTCGCCGCCGATGATGGCCCGGGTGTTCAGGTCGCAGATGGGCTGGACGTAGAAGATGAACTCCCCGTTTTTCATGCCCTCCTGGATTTCAGGCATCAGGCGCTGTTCGTTGCCGGGGTTCAGGACGGCGGCCGCAGGTGCCGCCGCCGGCATGTAGCCGTGATTCTTGGGCAGCCGCTCCAGCCGCTCCAGAATCTGCTGCATTTCCTTGTTGCGGCGCAGCCGGGTCTGTTCGGCCGCGCTGGGCATGATGTACATATGGAAGCTCTCGGTGAATAGGCCCAGCTCCCGCACCAGCAGGTTCCACAGCAGCTTGTGGCAGAGGTTGAACAAAATCGAGAAGATAACGCCCACGATGGAGGTGTAGAAAGCCACGTCAATGCCCTGCAGCACCGTCTCGATGCTGTTGATGGTGGCGTCCACCGAGCTGAAGCTGATGCTGCTGATGCCCACAATCAGGCCCAGGAAGGTGCCCAGCAGGCCCAGAGCCGTCATGGTGCCGGGGATCTGGTTCACCACGTTCTGCCAGCTGCGCAGGGCCAGGGCTTCCTCGTTGATGACGTCCTCAATGTCGCTGGGGACCTGATCTTCCTTCTGCTGCTCGTTGATTTTGCTGCGGTAGAGGGTGAACAGGCCGTCCAGGGTCTTCTGGTGGAAGAAATATTCCAGCTGCTGCAGCGCCACCCAGGGGGTGTCGGTGCTGATCTCGGACAAATGGACAATGTTGCCCCGTGCGGTCCGCAGTCCGTCGGCATAGAGCATCAAGGGCACCATGCCGGCGCTGAACCCCAGCAGCAGAATCAGACACATGAGGCTGATGATCAGCAGGGACAGAATGTCGGGCGTGAAAGCGACGGCCAGCGCACCGGCAATGACCAAAAGCACGCCGACCAGGGCGATCAGTTTTTTCATTCGGGATCGGCTCCTTCCTGCAAAAATACATGGAATAAAGGATAAACAGCCCGGATGGGGTCCAGGGCTGCAGAGTGCAAAAACAGGGGCGATGATCTGGTTAAAATATACAAAAAATGCCGGAGGACAAAGAATTTAACGCTTTTATTATATCATTTTTGCCTGGGTGTGTAAAGTTTCGTCACCGGCATTTTTATGCTTGACAGTCCTGGGGTTTTATGCTATTTATTAGGTACAAAAAGGGATGAAGCAGTGTAAAAAATGATGCGTTTTTCGTCAAATTTGCGGACAGACGGCGCCGGGATCTCCCGGCGCGGAACCGATCTATGGTTATGCATGGATTTGCAGGGATAAAATGGGTCTTTTCGCCCTATAAAGCGGGGCGCAGGACCCGCAGTCCGGCGGAAAAGGGCCGGCATGGCGCAGGAAACGAGGAAGCACAGGAGGCAGTCAACAGGTTTGACCGCCTCTTTTTTACACAGGCGGGGCGAGGAGGAACCAGGGTGAGCAAGAGAAAACACGGCAAATATTCAACCCGCCAGCAGCTGCAATGGGTATGGCAGCGGGCCGGGCGGTATAAATACGGCGTTTTCCTGACGGCGGTGCTGCGGATGTGGAGCGCGGCCAATGTGGTGGTGGTTCCGCTGGTGTTCCGGGTTCTGGTGGATGCCGCCGTGGCCGGCCGGAAGCGGGAGTTCATGATCGGATTTGTCCTGTATGCCGGACTGTTCGGCCTCCAGACCGCCATCTGGGGCGTGCTGTTCCACTTGAACCAGCGGGTCAGCTTCCAGATGGAGGCCAGCATCAAGGGCCGGCTGTACGAGGGATTGCTCCGCACCGAGTATTCCTCCCTGAAAGAATATGCCATTGGCGAGCTGAACAGCCATTTGAACAGCGATGTCAAGCTGATTGTGTCGGGCCTGCTGACCATTGTGCCGGGCGTTCTGTCCATTTTGGTCCGGGCCGGCGGCGCCGCGCTGGTTCTCTATTGGTGGGAACCCGCCTTTCTGGGGGTGTACGCCCTGGTGCTGGCCGGGGTGGGGGTGGCCATGGCGGTGCTTCGCCGCCCCATGAAAACCATGCAGCGGGCGGTGCGGCGGGAGTCGGACGGGGTGCAGGCGGTGCAGCAGGACACCCTCAGCAACACCCTGATGGTCCAGACCTTTCTGGCCTACGACAGCGCCACCACCGCATGGAAAGACCGGCTGGACAGCCTGCGCCAGGCGGTCTACCGCCAGAACCGCTTTTCCAATGTGCTCCACACCGGGTACGGGGTGCTGAGCGACCTGGGGTATCTGGGCTGTCTGCTGTGGTTTGGCGCGGGGGTGCTGGATGGCCGGGTGTCCTACGGCACCCTGTCGGCGGCGCTGCAGCTGGTGAGCCAGGTGCAGAACCCCTTCGGCGATATGACGCAGCAGCTGTCCTCCTGGTTTTCCTTCCAGACCTCGGCCGAACGGCTGATGGATCTGGACGCCCTGCCCAAGGAATCCCTGCGCCCCGACGCTCCCCCGCCGGATATGCAGACCATCGAGATCCGGGGTCTGTCCTTTGGCTACGACGGAGACCCCACCCTCGACGATGTGTCGCTGGATATCCATCAGGGGGACTGCATCGGCTTTGTGGGGGTGTCGGGGGCCGGCAAGAGTACCCTGCTGAAAATTCTCCTCTCCCTCTATTCGGTCCAGGCCGGTCAGGTGACGGTGCGGGACAAGGAGGGCGGCGCCGTGCCCCTCTCCCCTGCCACCCGCCAGCTGTTCGCCTATGTGCCCCAGGGCCACAGCGTCATTGCGGGAACCATCGAGCAGGTGGTGTCCTTCCGCTACGATCGGACGGCCTTTTCTCCGGAGGAAAAGGAACGCATCCAGGCGGCCTGCCGGACCGCCTGCGTGGACGATTTTGTGGACACCCTGCCCGACGGATACGAAACCCTCATTGGAGAGGGCGGCGCCGGCGTGTCGGAAGGCCAGCTCCAGCGGCTGGCCATTGCCCGGGCCATCTACTATGGCGCGCCGGTGCTGCTGCTGGATGAGGCCACCAGCGCCCTGGACGAGGCCACCGAGCGCCGGGTGCTGGAAAACATCCGGGCCCTGAAGGACCGCACCGTCCTCACCATCACCCACAACACCCAGGCCCTGTCCATCTGCAACCGCATTGTGCGGGTCAAGGACGGGAAACTGTACGAAGAATGCCCGGCGGCCCTGTGACTCCGTCAAAAAAGCGGAAAAACGCCCCTTCCCAGCGAAGGACCGGTTGAACCGAACCAGTAAAAACGGACAATAGACAAAACGCCCCCTGTGTAGGAAAATAAACCTATACAGGGGGTGTTCGTATGTCCAGACAAAAATACACACATATCCAA
>NZ_NFKB01000056.1:0-17476 GCF_002160175.1 Faecalibacterium sp. An192 | reverse complement strand
CCGGCGGAGGGCGGCGAGAAACCCGCCGAAGGCATCTTTATCCAGTTGGTACATGCAATCCACCTCGTTTTCCGTTGTTTGCTGGCCCCACTCTAGCAGCCGGCGCCGGACTTGTCAATCGACGGACGGTAGAATGGACGGAGATGCGATAAAAAGCTGGCAAAAAGGGCCGCGCACAGGGACGCCGATCCCGGGCGAGAAGCGCGGCGGAAGCCTCTCTGTGGGCGAAACTTTGCGTATGTTTCCGAGGGCCCCTGTCTCCCCGGCAGAATGGCCGCCGGCTATGTCCGGGCATCCAGTCCAAAAGGATGGGCGGCCTGCGCCGAAGCAGCCGCCGGGGCGTATGCCCCGGCATGAAAAAAGACCCGCCGAAGCGGGCCTTTTGAGATAGAAGATATGGGGCTGCTTGATATGGACTGTGTTGCCGATATAGGTTTACCCAAACATAGAAGTCTGTCAGAAAATCAGGCTTCTCATCCGTTCCTTTGACGTGAGCATGACCCATCAGAGAAAAAGACGGACCAGTTGGTTGAAAAGACTTCCCAAGTTGAACGAGGCGCCCCAGTCGAAATAACGGCCGGAAGAAATGGTATCCACATTGGAATGGGTTGCCACAGCGCTCACCGAAGAAGAACCACGTCTCCCAATCGAGCTGGTGGAAGCCTGGGATGCGGTAGCGACCGTGTCAGTGTTGACCTGACTGTTCTTGGAACCAAAGGAGACGTCCAGGCCACCCAGCAGGTACGAGATAAAACTCAAGACACCACTGGTAGTGAGGGCACCGCCGGAAGTTTTTTCCATCTCTAGCTCATTCAAGATACTTATAACATTGGGGAAGAATAAGATGATCCACATTTTTCATAAGTAAACCTCTCTTCTGGTCAATAGAAGGATAGAATTTCTAAAATAGAATAACAGAAGGCGATAAAATGATATGGTGTATATACTGGTACTTGATACTTTATTGGGATAGGGCAACCAAGCCGGGATTATTCCTCGCTATGATTTAAATGATCCAAAAAACTCAGACCCTCGCCATCCTGGAAACCGATGAAATACAGTTGTTCGATTTGATCGGCATCAAACAAATACAACTTTTTGGGATCAATGATTCCTTCGGGATACAGGCAGGCGCTGTAGTCCCATATTTTTTCCGTCCCGACTTGTTTTTGCTTGACCCCTACGATCATAATGCGTTTCTGACTGTTTTTAAGCAGAACCACAGAACCAATGGGCAGAAATCTTTTCATACAAGGTCCTTCCTTTCCAGCGACTATTTCTTGGATAGATCTCTCAGCGAATATAGTCTACCACAATTTTTACAGGAATAGGAATAGACATATCGCTTAACTTTATTATCCTGAATAAAGAACAGCGGGTTGGATGATGATTGAAAAACGCTTCCATCTACGGTTTCGAAGTCTTTATGTTTGTCCAGTTTTCCGCCGCAGTGGGGACATTTTTTCTTGGCAAAAAGAAAATAAATGAGTTCCCGAAATGTAAAATCATACCGGAATGCTGTATGTTTCATGAAAATAACAACTCCGTTCATTTAATCCCAGAATGTGATAAAATCAACGAAGTTATCCCATCCTGTATCATTTAACCCGATTTCTATGCCAAGTGAAGCGCCAAAGACAGCGGCTACACCACCTTCGACCACAAATTTATTGTCTTCAATGCCAAATTTTCCTTCTACGCCTACAGCACCGGCATACCCTCCGGCCGTTACAGTGATTTCCAGTCCAAGGATATTCAACGTTCCCGAAGCTTCTCCCTCTACAGCGGACACCAGAGCTTTTCCAGAGACACTGGCATCCACACCTTTTTCACCAATGGAAAAGTTTCCTTTTGCGCTGGCTTCGGCATTCAGGAGGGAGCCACTGGCATTCACGTCTGCACCGAAATTATCATCGCCGGTACTCATTTTCCCTTCTGCCGAGATAGCCGATACGGTTACACCTGCGGCAATCTCAGCGGTGAGAAGTTCAGTGATTTCTTCTTTTTCCCACTTGCCATTTTTCTTTTTCCAAAGTGTTTTGGTCTCCATGAGTGAGCCATCGACTTTGGTGTCAGCTTCAGCATATCCAACATAGGCATCCACAGAACCGGAGAAGGTGTCTGTTTCAACTTTGGCTTCACCATGGCCGAGCCAGCCCGAGATCCCTGGATGAGAGTCATTCCATTCATAACCAGGGCCATCCAGTGTACCACCGGTCTGGTTGGAAGAATCGGATGTAGACTGAGATTCTCCGATCACGGCGCCGACTACTGCCCCTACCACGCCAGAAGCCCAGGGGGAAATGGAACTGGATGGTGCAGGCGCATTTAGCTGCTGATATTGTTTTTTGGCTTCCAAGAGAAAGGATTGATATGCTTTCAGTGATGAAGAATAGCCCTCAATTTTTTTGACTAGGCGATTGGCAGAAGATTCAATATCTTTCTGACAGCGGATATCCCAATCCAGCCGCCGTACGATGTTGGATAATTCTGCTTGGATGTCAGAAACATTTACTGAAACTTGTTGGCATGTATTGCTTAGCTGATCAAACCCCGCAAATTGTACATATATACGCGGCATACATGACGTCTCCTCTCTATCCATACCAGACAGCCCGGCCCAAAGGCCGGGCGTGCCGGATGGTTACATGATGCCGTGCAATATCAGAAAACTTTGCCCTGTTCCTGTGCCATCTGAGTGCCCTGCTGCTCTACGGCCTCGTAGTTTTCCGCAGCAGTGGTCAGGAAAGTGCTGTAGTTGGTCATGTCGGTCTTGAAGGTTTCAAAGATCGTCTGCATACTGGCAAACTGCTTCTTTTCGGTTTCGATGGTGGTACCCTTCATGCTGCCGGCGGTGTTGTTGACTTCCTGCAGCATTTCCGTGTAAAGGGTTAAGATTTTCTCGCCTGCCGTTTTGATATTCTGGGCCTTGTCGCGCATGACCTGGGAATCCACTACAACCTGTGCCATATTCAAAGTACAAAACAATACGCCTGTAAAATGTGTTTATCGGCCGGTGCTGAGGTTGTTGGCAACCTGTTTCAGATTGTTTTCACTGCTGCGCAGATCGCTGGCATATTTCCGGAGGAAAGCCACATAATTGTCCAGAGCCTTTTTGGCAGCGGTAAAATCGTTCTGATAGTTCTGAATTCGCTGGTTGAAGGTCTGACTGGCTTCACCTTTATAGCTGACGTTCAGGTCAGAGACGGCAGTGTAGATGCTTTTGTATGTAGTGGCAAATTCGTTTGCTTTGGCCTCAATGGTAGAGGCGGAGCGCTCCAGGGTTTCAGGTGTAACGTCAAAAATAGTGGATGCCATGATAAAATCTCCTTTCAAAACAGATCATAATGCCATCAGCGGCCAAGGGGGAAGCACCCAGCGATGCGGCCAAAGAGGCGGCTTTTTCGGCGGCCTCTTCGTCCTCTCTCTGGATCCTTTTGGCGCAGGTGCGGATTGTGTTGGCCAATGTGGACATCTGGGACCTGGTCTGGCTCATTTCGCTGCGCAGGGCCACCAGCTTGGCTAAAAAGCTTCTGCAGCTTCACCTTTCCAGATACTGCGGCAATCCTGTTCCATTTGCTGCAATTTTTGAATCTGACTGGCCAGCTGACTGGCCTGGTCGGATATTTCGTCTGCCTGAGACATGACCTTGGAATAGTTAATCCGGAATTTCATCTTGCCGATTCCTCCTTTGTTACATCAAAACCAACTGCGCTCCGTCTGTAATACCCAGCTGCCGGAAGCTGCATTCCTGGCGCAGGACAGTGCCGTCGGCCTTATCAAAGAAAGACAGCTCCTCCGCACCTTGCTGCACGCCGTATTCTGAGCATAAAATGCGGGCCATCAGCTGCTACACGTGAGCGACAGACAGCGAGTCCGGCACGATGAAATCGTAGATGTTGCCCAAAGCAGGAACAGTGACGGCAACCGATATTTTTTTCATGGAAATCACCATCCAATTTCTACAGCTTTGCCGCCGGCCAAAAAATAGCCGGTATCTTTGCGGGCTTGATGGATCACCGGCAGTGTACCAATTGCGGCTGCTGCTTCATAGCAGCCCGGAGCAATCAGATAATTTTCCACGCCGGAAACCAGATTGATGAACAGGCTGTCCAAATTGTATCCACCATTTACATCGAAGCCGCAAATAAAGCTGATCCCATATTTGGGGCTGTCAATATAGCGGAATACTTTCCGCAGAAAAGCGGCTTGCTGATCCGTTATTTCATCGAAGAAAGCGTGAAATTCTGCAATCAGCACAAAGAGATGACGGCTGCGGCTAGTTTCATCTTCTAGCCTGCAGTTGAGCTCAGGCTTCAGGAGTTCAATCCAGTCATCCAGATCTTCTGAGCTTTGAATGTAACGGCATACGGGAAAAGCCTGTGCAGCAGGCGCGAGTATCCCGGAGCGACTGTCGATCAGCACAACGTCTCGATTCTCCTGCATAAAAATGGAGCGGAGCGTTTCCTGGAACCGGTCAGTCAGAGCGTTCTGGTTTGCTGCGCAGATACAGACATTGCTGCTTTCCTCCAGGGAAATTCCATACAGCATGGCGCCGGACAGAGAAGCTGCTAAGATCAGATTTTCGGCACTGTCCTCACAGGGATCGGGGCGGGGAAGAGTGGGCAGCGGAGAAGAATTTAGTGTCTGGAAAGAAGTTTCCTGAATAGAATCCTGTCCATGGTCCAGCTTAAGGGGCAGGGGACCATGCCATTCCTCTGCAATCTTTTTGTACTGTTCACAGATGACCGATGTGCGCGCTGTCTCATTTTCGCCGTCCACACTCAAAGCCATTTGGAATTCAACAGCCTCTTTGCCGGCAGCCATCAGGCCGCGTCCTGGTGCCTGGACCGGAATAAAGGCGGGGCGCAGATTCAAGATATCCAGATAGGCGTTGGGATCGTTCATATGTAGCGCAAACTGAGTGGAAATGGACTCGGCGGTTTTGTAATGAATCGAGTTCTTGGTGGTTCCGGTGATGACAAAGTAGACACCCAGTGTGCTGCCGGCTGCGATAAGCTGGGCAAATTGATCAGACAGATCCATATATTTTTCACGAAAAGCAGCATAGTGATCCAGCAAAACCACAATGGCGGGCAGATTTTTGCCCAGGGAACGATAATCTGCAAAGGAGCCGCAGTGGTTGGCGGCAAAAAGGCATTTCCGTTCATCCATAATGTTGGACAGCAGGATCTTTTCGGGCAGAACATCCAGCCAAAGCGGTTTGACCGAGAGACCTTTTTTCTGGCCCAATGTGATCAGATCTGCTACTACAGCTTCCAGCTGGGTCTTATCGGTCTTTTCGGCCACATCCAGTTTTGCGGTATGTAGTGGATTGGCGGTGTGATCTGTCATCTGCACGGTAATTTCTTCATCGGGCATATAAGTCCGTGTAGGGGAATATTCAGCGCCGCTGTATCCCGACTGGATGCACTCGTAAATTTCGTCGTATCCTACCTGAAGGTACATTCGGCCTGGATTTTTAATCATGGCAGCGTCCGGCTTGTTCAGCACATCGGTGCTGTCCTGCTTTTCTGCGACACGCAGACAGATTTTGAAGTGGGAGTTACTCATAATCTGGGGGTCCACAATGCCGGCCGGCTTCTGGGTGGCCAGAATCAGGTGAATGCCCAGGCTGCGGCCCACCTGGGCCACGTTGATCAGCTGGGTCAAAAATTCCGGCTGCTGAGTCTTTAACTGGGCAAACTCATCCACAATGATAACCAGATGGGGCAGAGGTTTGCTGAGCCGCCCTGCCTTATAGTATTTGTGATAGGAATTAATGTCGATCTTGTCAACACCCAGCGTGCTGGCGGCCTGGTTGAAGCAGATCTTGCGAGCGTTGATTTCTGCCTGCAGGGAGACCAGCGCACGGTAGAGGATGCTGCCCGACAGGTCGGAAATGGTGGCGGCCAGATGGGGCAGGCCCGGAGAATTCTTTTTGGCCATAAAGGGCCGCGCCATGTCGCCGCCCTTGAAATCGACCAGAACAAATGCTACTTCTTTGAATGGCCAGGGACAGCACAAAGGCCTGGAGAAATTCGCTTTTGCCGGAACCACTGGTGCCGGCCACCAAGCCGTGACATCCATGGTAATCCTGATGGATGTCCAGACTAAACACTTCACCGCCAGCGATCACGCCGATGGGGGCCGCTAGGGATTTGGCGGAATTATTGTTGTCCCAATAAGTTTCAATGCCCAGCTCGTTCACATTGCCTACTTTGTACATCTGCAGGAAAGAAATGCGGTCCGCAATACCCAGGCTCCGTGTATCATACCGGATAGGGAGCTGGGACAGCCGGCTGGCAAACTTCTGAATCTGGTCAGTGGAAATGGAATCCAGCGAGAATGGAATAAATCGATTTTTGTTTTCATTCCGGATGTAGAAGCCGGTGCGGGAAGTATCGCTCTGCACAATTGTTTTGCAGGAACGTGGCAGCTCTGTGATGTCCCCATAAGCAAACAGAGTGGTGATTCCGGCATCGTTTTGAGGGTCATTCAGATAGCGCAGCAGCGCTTCTCTTTTGATCAGGGCTGGATGCATGACCACCACCACATAATGGGGAACAGAGAGTTTCTTTTTCTTTCCGTGGTTTCGGAGATTTCAGCGGCCAGTCCTGGGCTTCCGGCAGGAAAGTTTCTATGCACAAATCCCGAATGGCGACAATATTGCCGCCCAGATAAACCATTGAAAATCCCATGAAAGCAAGCTCATCAAAGGGCTCCAGCTTCCGGGAATGTACAGCCTTGCCATTAACATAAATGCCGACGGTCCGTTTTAAGTCTTCGACATAAACACAGCCTTGATCATCTACCCGGATGGCAACCTGTTTTTCTCTGGAAATATAATTGCTCAGTGTAAATACAATGTCATTTTGGGCACCGCGGCCGATATAAACATTGCTGTTTTTAGGCAGACAATATTTTTTATAGGAAAGGGAAAGGGAAGACCTAGCAATCAGGAGAACCTTCACTTTGGCTGCGCCTGTCGGGTCTTTGAATGTGATGTAATCGCCGTTTTGCAGAATGCGTTCCTGGCAGACCTGATGATCCAGTTCTGCTCGAAAAAGGCTACTGCCCTCCTGCCGCAGAACATAGCTGGAAACAGACTCGGTTTCCTCCTGAAAAAAGGGTAAAACAAATCCTTCCGGCAGGCCCAAAGTGTCATGGTACAGTGCGTTGGTACGGTTCTCCACTACTTTGCTCAGCAACTGGGAGATCATATGGTTTCCGATGAAGGAGATTGCCAGAAAATCTGTAACAGACCTATTTTTCTCCGTTTGAGGCATGCCATATACTCTTTTTAATATATATTGTTCCTTGACGCTGAAAATGGTGCAGCAGTTTTCGAATTTACTGTGAAAAGGGCTTTTCATTGTATAACAAATCTTTCAAGCTGATTCATTGAATGTGTAGTATTTTGCGTGTTCCATGTAATAATTTGCAGAATAGATAAAATGCGTTTTAAATACAGCTTTTAAAAATTTACTATATAATAAGGAAGGCGTAGCTACCATGTTTCTGCTGAGCAAAGAGTTGATGCGGACGGGGAGACACTTTATCTGGAAAGCAGATTGGGTATGCATCTGCATACGGTACGCTATGAGCTATAAATGGTTCTAATCAGTAGGAATCCCATTGGCTCAAAATCGCCGTGACGGCTTCTCTTTTCCAGGGCAAAAGCCAGCTGCGGGGAATTTTACTTTTATTGATGCAAGTTATGACATTGACGGAACAAGATAATACACTATTCATGCAGTTGTGAAAGAAATTTGCTATACTGTGGACGTCAAATCCGGTTTGGTACAATTATTTTTCAGGAGGAAAGAGTATGTTTAAAAGATTGTTTGGACCAACGACTGCGGATCAGCTTGTTTATCTGGAAAACCGCATCTGGCCTAGCCTGGCGGTTGTTGTCCTCAGTTTTATTGCTTCGTTTTTTGTGAACGGCGCCCTTGGCATCATTGCGATAGTAATCCTGTACTGGGGCTGGTCGGGTGTCAAAAACTGGTTTGGATTTGCGGCATTTACCACCATTCTGGCAGGTTACGACAACCTTGTGCTGGGCGTACTGGTAGGCCTGCTCTATTTGCTGGTAGCGTATTTTGCAGGTATTTTTATTTTTCTGCTTGGGATAGTCCGCTATGGAATGCTTAAATTGCAGCATTCCTGAATATAGCGTCAGCCGCCAGATTTTTTGCGGCTATCTGGTCGCAGCTGGACAGGAGTGAGGGATGAATTATGTCGGTTGTATGGGTTTTGATCGTTGTCGTGGCCGCTTTTTTCTTCCTGAAAAGAAGGCCGCCGTTGGAAATTCCACAAGAATCACAGACAGCTGTCAAAGCTTCTGGTAAGTGTGGACCGGACGCAGAATGGAGGCTGCATGAAGATGGGCAGCTGTACATATCCGGCAACGGATCAATGTATGATTATGAGCCCGAAACAACAGAACATCCTGAAAAAATTGCGCCTTGGCATCCGTATCGGCGTGACGTTCGTTCGCTTGTTGTGGATCGGGGAATTTCCTGCCTTGGACGGTGGGCCTTTGCATATTTTTTCAATATGACCGCAGTTACATTGGCTTGCCGGATTTCTTTTCTGCCTCAGGGATGCTTTTTTGAATGCGAAAGCTTGGATGAAATTGAGATACCCAGCGGTGTAAAACGGATCGGAACAAACTGTTTTTTGGATTGCGTTAGTCTGGATACCGTTCATCTGCCCAAGGGATTGCTGGCAATTTTGGACAGTGCTTTTTGCGGTACAGGACTTGTTCATATCAATCTGCCTGAATCGCTGGAAGAAATTCATTCCTTTGCATTTGGCCACTGTCAATCTCTGAGAGAAATCTCCATACCTGATAATGTGAGCTATATTCATGCTGACGCATTCTATCACAGCGGTGTGTGGGTTCCCCCTCGTGGATGAAGCCTATATGGTTTCTGAATGTTTTTAAAGGACAGATAAAAGAAAGCCAGGTTTTCCTTTTGTAGGAAAACCTGGCTTTTTCTCATTTTGAGAGGAAAGAAAACTGGTTTCTGCTCTATGAGCATGAATTTAGTGCAGGATATTCTGGATCATAGCAGTGTTTTTGAAGTACAGGAAACATAGATAGGCGATGGAAGCGAAAACGTTGAATAGAATTCTTGGGCCAAGGTTTCTTTCAAAGAGGAAATGACTGGCTTTTAAGATGAAAAAACTGGGAAGAAAGTAAAGCCCTGCCAATATAGGTATATCGATGATATATAAGACGAAACTAAGCATTCCGCGCAAACCGTTTATGCTCAACATCCCGGCCCATTTAAATAGAATAAGTACCAGCCCCATATAAAAGGGAACAAAAGGAAAGGCCTCGGATACTCTTAAGGTGCGCTCTCCGCGTTCAGAGTGAGAATATACTGCCATAAAAATAATAATCCAGATTACTACAGAGATGGGAACAATGTTTTCGGCAATCCAAAGAACCGCCTGCATGCCGATTCCAAGAAGGCCAAGCGCAGTCATAAGTAAAAAGATAACGAAAGAAGCTGGAATGAAATAAATAATCATATCATAACCCTTTCCATTGGAGCTGAGATGAAAATATATATTGAGATCATGATGGATCGATCATAAATCAAAAAAACGAAAAAGTCAATATAAATATCTTGCTGCAGGAGCATGACAACAGAGAGTAAATGGGTTTGCTGGGTCTGACTACAAACCAATTCGGCATCTAGTTTTGTTCTTTTAAAACAATATTAAGAAGATATCTGCGCCCTACTCAAGAGCAGCTGAATTTATTCTTGTTCTGTCGGGCGGAACTGCTTGATAAATGGAACTCGAGCAGGGAATTCCGGCTGAGGAATGTCTGCGAGATGGTATGAATTTCGATAGAAACTGTAAACCGTTACATGAAACCTGCATAATATGACGGATTCAATGACTTGACACAGTGGATTTGTTATAATTTTATAAATTTCTGTGGAGTTTTTATGAGATAAACGATCGACATTGAAATGGTGAAGGTGAAGTAAGATGGCTCTTTGGGATAAACTCAGCGGCAAGATGAAGGAAACCATTGTCAAAGGAGTTACCCTGGCGGGCATTACAGTGACCAGCATTACCTCGGTTGGGGCAGGCGTGGAACAACAGCAGCAGTTGGATCAGATGGAAGACTCAAGCAGAGATCCGGTCTCTATCGAGAGGCTGCTTCAGGATGCACCCATTAAGACCAGTATGGAAGCTTTCAATGAGATGGATGACCTGATGGGTCAGTCCGAGCGCCAGCAGGAGATCGAGGAGGCTACAGATCCCAGGCTGAAGGCGGCGATGTTTAGTGCTGGAGCCGAGGGACCCAAGGGTGCCGGCGACGGTATCCCTGGCAAAGATCCGGGGACGGTGCAGACAGAGTCCGGAGACTATTATTTCACCGGAACAGCCGAAGCTAATTTGAAGTATGGCAGCGGCGGTATCCAGCAGTGTTTCATTCAAAACGCTTATGAGCTGAAAAAAGAGCATCCCGCAGCTGGCAATGGGCGGCTGATCGAGGTGGACCGTGAATACGAAGATCCAGATTTTGCCCAGAGAAACGGCCAGCCCAACGGGGTGACAAGTCACCAGTTCGGGTCCACCCATGCCACGGTGGATCACCGTCCCCTGACAGCGGAGGGGAAGGCGGAGATGGCTCAGCTGGAGACTTCGACTCCGATGGAGGAAGGAAAATCCATCCAAAGTCTGGATGTGGAGCAAAACCCGGACACGGCGTATCTAGACGAAAATACCATCGACGCCCGGGGCCTGAACCGGGAAGGGGCTGATGTGAAAAAAGAAGCCTGGATTCGGCCATTCAGCAATCAGGAAGACGACAAGCTGGAGCCGGACGGATGGAAGAACCCGGAACAGCTGAAGGACGGGCAGACATTCTATCAGCTGAGCGTAGACGGTGATACCACAAGCAGTTATTTTGTGACGGAAGATGTGGTGGACAGCTGCCGCAAAGAAGACGGCACAGTGGATTTCAACCAATTGAGGGATGGCTTGCAAATTCCTCAGGGAGAGCAGAAAAACTGCCTTGTAAAATATGTGTACCGGACAGGGCGGGAATCATCGAATCAGGATAAGAGTGAGCCTGATAAGGCATATGCAGATCCTCCGGACCACAAAAACCTGTTGGGTTCCAATGACAAAAACAATCATAACAGCGATGGCCTAAAAAATCATGATGGTCCTGAAAACGAATCGGATAAAGACGGAAAAAACACAGATGTCACCAAAAACGGGGATGAAAACCAGAGTAAAGTTGCTGCCCGAGAGTCTGGTTTGAACGAGAAAAGGGAAACCGAGGCCAGGCAGACAACGCAGGCCGGAAACGTTCAGGAGGACGGGAGCCGGAACGTGAGAGCTGAGGACCCGAACAAAGATGAGGTCAAAACCCGCCAGGCCGACCCGAATCAGGAGAATAAAACCGAGACCAGGCAGACAACGCAGGCCGGAAATGTTCAGGAGGACGGAAACCGGAACGTGAGGGCTGAAGACCCGAACAAAGATGAGGTCAAAACCCGCCAGACCGACCCAAGTCAGGAGAATAAAACCGAGACCGAACAGACGACGCAGACCGGAAACATTCAGGAGGACGGAAGCCGGAACGTGAGGGCTGAAAACTCGAACAAAGATGAGGTCAAAACCCGCCAGACCGACCCGAATCAGGAGAATAAAACCGAGACCGAACAGACGACGCAGACCGGAAATGTTCAGGAGGATGGAAGCCGGAACGTGAGGGCTGAAGACCCGAACAAAGATGAGGTCAAAACCCGCCAAACCGACCCGAATCAGGAGAATAAAACCGAGACCGGGCAAACAGCCCTGACAGGAAAACCCCGTACAGAGGACTCAACCAAAGTCCAAGCTGTAGGTCGGCAGGGTCCCTGGAACAAGAATGCCAAAACTGAGGATCTGGACAAGGATAAAGACAAGGTTGCAGCACAGCAGACCGGCCAAAGCGAGAATCAGGAAACAGAAAACACAAATCAAAAGACGGGCCTTCCGGCGGTGCAAACCAATACCAATCTTCCGTCCTTGTGGGAAAAACCTTCCACCGGCCAGGAGAAGAACGAGAATCAGACAAACAAAGCGGCTAAGGAGGGAGACCGGCACGAATGGGAGAAGCCGGGCGCTGAAAAATCAGGGGTGATGGAAGACAAGCCATCAAACACCAAAACAACTGACAAGCAGGAAACCCCTTCCACCGGTTCCACGCAGAAGGACAATCAGGGAAAGGAGCAGCCGACGTCTTCCGGCGGACAGAACAGAGACGATGATGGAGGATATCATCTATGAAGAAAATTGAAGTATTTGATGGCAACGAGCTGCGGGATCTGCCGGTGGAATACCCAGTGCAGATACCTCGCTGCACCCTTTACGGTCAGGACCGGCGGGGCGGACAGGTGGTTGTCCCGCTGGACGATGAACTGCTCAGCCGCCATATCATGCTGTTGGGCGGCATCGGCACCGGTAAGACAAATGCCTTTTATCAGGTGGTCAGCCAGCTGTGCCGGGGAATGACCGACCAGGATGTTATGATTGTGTTCGACACCAAGGGCGATTTTTACAATGCCTTTTATCGTAAAGGCGATGTGGTCATCAGCAATGATTCCACGGCCTGCGGACCCGATGGACCGGATTACTGGAACCTGTTCAACGAACTGGAAGAGGGCGAGGACATGGAGGTGGCCATCAATGAGATATCCAAAACCCTCTTTGCCCAGCGGCTGAAAAACACCACACAGCCCTTTTTCCCAAATGCTGCAAAAGATCTGTTCGGTGCGGTGCTGACACATTTTTCGCGGAATAGAGAAAGATTCTATTGCGACAACCTGGCCCTGCGCCAGTTTATGGACGCTATGCCTACCCCACAGCTGCGAGAAATGCTGAATCAGCACGATGACCTGCGGTCTATGAGCAGCTATATCTACGACGACAAATCCGGACAGACGCAGGGCGTACTGTCCGAGCTGCAGCAGCAGGTTCGGGAACTGTTCGTGGGCAACTTCAAAAAGCGTGGCACTCTGTCCATGCGGGAACTGGTTCGCCGCAAGGGGGGCCGGATGATCTTTGTGGAATACGATCTGAGTGTGGGTGAGACTTTGACCCCTATCTACACCCTGCTCTTTGATCTGGCTATCAAGGAGGCTCTCAGCCGCAAAAAAAGCGAGGGAAATGTGTTTTTCCTGGTGGATGAGTTCCGACTGCTGCCCAACCTGACCCACATCGATGATGCCGTCAACTTCGGACGGAGCATGGGTGTAAAATTTATGATCGGCATTCAGAACATCGAACAGATGTACGAGGTCTACGGTCAGGCGCGGGCCCGGAGTATTTTGTCCGGTTTTCTGACCAGCATCTGCTTTCGCGTCAACGATGCTTCCTCCATTGAGTACATCCAAAAACTCCACGGCCGCAACCGGAAAAAAGAGGTCTATATGGCCTCGGTCCAAGGCCGTGGTCTGGTCGAGAATGTCCGGGATGCCAATGTGGTGGAAGACTGGGACATCCAGCGGTTGGGGATCGGCGAAGCAATCATCGGCCTGCCGGGACGGGAACCCTTCTGGTTCCATTTCCTGAGGGCCAAATAAAATACTGGGACACGAAAAAGAGAGGAGGATCAAGATGCGGTGCCCCAAATGTGGAAATCAAGTGTCGGCAGGGGCGAAGTTCTGCCGGACCTGCGGAGCCAGGCTGATGCCCCTGTCTGCATCGGAGCAAGCGGCCCCGGCGGCTCTGGCTCCAGTTGCACGGACTCGATTTGGCGGCAAAAAGTGGCTGGCAGCGGTGGTGTTGGTGCTGGCGTTATCGGTTGTGGCGGCCTATCTGCTGCTGGGACGGAAGAAGGGCGATAACATCGACTGCTTTATGGTCTGTGACGGCAACTACGTGCTGGCAGATGTGCAGAATGACCAGGCTTTCCCGCTGGTTCCCAGCATGGGAGAAGCAGCCAGCGTGCTGTTTGGTCCCGATGAGTCCTATGTCTTTTTGTTTATGAGGAATGACATCCTCTGCCGGGTGGACTGCGCCGGACTGGAACTGGACCCAGAGGCCAGCAATGCTGGCCAGGTGATGCAGGTGGATACCGGCGTTTTTCAGAACGGTGTGACTCAGCTGACCGGGGGACGGGCAGTGTATCTCAAAAAGGGAGGAGAGCTATGCTGGTTTGATGGAGAAACGGTGACCCGGCTGGCAGGGAACGTGGTGTCCTATTCTTTGGTGGATGGCGAGAAACTGGTTTATTCCGTGGAGACGGAGAACGGATATATCATCTACTGGGTTCCTCTGGATGGGTCGGAAAAGGCGGCCCAGCTGACCGGAGAAAATGAAATGGCGTGGCTGTGGAGCTCCTGGGAGGCGGGCCAGCAGGCAGCCTACTCGGTGGAAACGGAGGAGGGCTGGGAAGCTCTCTATCTGGTAGGTGCCGACGGGGAGCCTCAGCTGGTGAATGACGCTGCCCAAATTTACAACTACGGCGAGATGGGGGATACCCTCTACTATACCGCTGACACCACAATGCCCTATGATGGCGAGAGTTTCGCTTCTACAGGCATCCTCTGCAGTCTGAAGGATGGCGCCATCACCCAGCTGGCAGAGCGAGTCAATAACTATTGGCTCAACGGGGACCAGCTGGTGTATCTGGTGGAGGATGATCTGAACCAGGAGCGGGCCGCGGCTGATTTCAGCATCTCGGATGTCCGGGAGGACCCTGTCTGCTATCACCGGTGTTTTGTAATGGCGGATGGTCTGCCCACGGTGGAAGTGGATATGGACAATCTGGTAGAGGTCTTGATCCAGGATGGAGACGACCGGCCCTGGGTTGACCAGATTATGACCAATGGCACACAGGTCTTTGTGCGGAAGGGTCAGGGAAATATCTATCAGGCCCCTGTGACCGATGGCATCGCCACCGGTTTTGTCCAGATGACAGAGGGGTCGAAGTGGATGACGGTCAACGGCGATTCCTTGTACTATACCAACGCTCTGCCCGGAGGACAGAACGAGGAAGAGTGCAGCCTGTACTGTGCCCGGGACGGAGAGATTGCCTGTCTTTCTGAGAGTGTCAACCCCTGGCAGGTCTGGGTTTATGAGGACGGCACCGTCCTGGCTATCAGGAACCTGGATACCTCCAGCACTGCCCAGGGCCAACTGGTGATGCTGAACGCCGCCGAAGGGGAAACGCTGGTGGGAGAAAAGGTCAGCGGCTTCCTGCGGATGGATGAGGAAACGATATTGTATCTATCCGACGGTACTCTCCACCGCTTCCGGAAGGGAGAGAGCGAGGAACTTTGGGGGCAGATAGAAGGTCTGTGGTGCCGGAACATCTGCCAGCCAGTCTATGAAAATGACCTGTACTGGATGGAATTGAGTCAGTAACTGTCCAGAAGGGCCGCAAGATACAACCAATACAAAGAGACAACAGGAGGAAGAAAATCATGGCTTTTTGCGAACAATGTGGAACCCGTCTGCCGGATTATGCCGTTGAGTGCCCGGTCTGCCATACGCCGGTGCCGGCTGAGCCTCAGCCCTTTTTCAAGATGGAACCCGACCGGCCTCAGCCCTCTGCCCCGGTCCAGCCGACCTGGGAGGGGGCGACAGTGACTCAGACCCAGACCAATAAAGCAGAACAGTCTGCTCCGAGGGAAATTCCCAACAGCAATATCAAGCTGTCAGAAAACGAGGAAGTCGTCCGACAGTACCAATGCAGCAACATCAAGCGGCCTGCTTCCTGCATTGGATACCTGACCGTGACCACCAAGCGGATTCTGTTTGAGGGCAGAAGCTCGGGCAGCCGCATCGCTAAGGAAGTGGTGCTGGATTCGGTGTCGGGTCTGGACTGCTCTTATGGCACCAATATTCATCTTCGCCGCCTGATTCTGGGCATCATCATTGTTCTGCTGGGGCTGACAGGAAGATTCAATTCCCTGTTCCAGATAATTGTTATTCTGGTGGGCGTCTATCTGGTCGTTACCAGCTTCCGTAAAACCTTTATGCTGGCTATCTATTCTTCCAAGACCAGCAGCAGTCCCATTTCCATTGGTGAAGGCATTCGCTCTCTTCTGGGGAACGAGGCGGTTTACACGCTGGTGAGCGAACCAACACAGGATACAGACCGGATGCTCAATGAGCTGGGGGCCATGGTGCAGGATCTCCAAACGCTGGGAGACTATGCAGTCACCAAGTGGAAGAAAATCTGAGGAAGGATCGTTGAACCATGAAGTGCCCAAATTGTGGTCAGGAACTATCTGATCAGGCCCGGTTCTGCCGCTTCTGTGGACAGAGACTGGAACAAAAACCCACACCCCAGCCGCCTGAACCGCCAAAACGGTCCGAGCCTGAAATCATTCCACGCTGGCAGCCCCGTGCCGACACCGAAAACAAGACTGGTCTGGGACAGAAGAAAATAGTATGGGTGATTGCCGCTCTGGCACTGCTGGTGGTGGTGATTGTGGGAGCACTGGTTTTTCTGATCGGGAAAAACAAGGTGGAATCCAAACAGTCGAGAGAGGAATCGGCTATATCAATGGAAACTTCCTACGAGGAAGACCAGCTCGACTCCATCCCTGAGAAGTCAGCAGCGTCTGCTGCCTTGGAACCAGAGGCTTCATCGGTGCTTGAGGTGGAGCCGGAGTGGGGTCAGCAGGAAATTCTGGTGACTCCTTCCGGCGGAGGCACAGCAGTGCTGACCTTGCGCCAAAAGTATGGGGATGACTGGGAAACCCTCTACACCTGTACCGCAGCCATCGGCCGCAACGGTACCACTACATCTCCCCAGGAGGGAGACGGCAAGACGCCGGCCGGTACATTCCCGGTGGAGTTCTGCTATGGTCTGGAGCAGCCGGAGACCGGCATTCGCTTCGTTCAAGTGGGACCGGACAGCGTTTGGGTGGATGACGGGAATTCCCCTTACTACAACTGTCTGACTACTAAAACCGAGGCTGGGGACGTATCCCATGAGGATACCTACTCCCAGTTCACCCGGGGCTTCTATACCGTCAATATTTTCTTTGCCAACAACGGAGATGGACGTACTCCCGGTTCCGCCACGCCGGGAGCTGGTTCAGTGCGGGTGTTGGAAGGCTATACCAGGACCCTGGAACCCACCAATGGAGACATTAAAATTGCATCGGAGGATATGAATCAGCTGCTGCAGCGGCTGGATGCAAATTATGATCCAGTGGTCACTGTTGTGAGCGGTTCATAAAAGAACAAAAAGATCCCCAGCCTGTATGGGTAGGCTGGGGATTCTTTTTGAATGTACAAAATGTTGGCCTGGATGCTGTTTTTGGAGATTTAAGGAAAAGTGCAGGCATGGATTGCGCAGTCAGTTTCTTTACCTCTGTGCACCCCCGCTCCCACTTGCTGACGGCCTTGTCGGACACAAAGAGCGTCTCGGCCAGCTGGCGCTGGGTGAGGCCCTTTTCCCGGCGGAGGGCGGCGAGAAACCCGCCGAAGG
>NZ_NFKB01000055.1:0-17545 GCF_002160175.1 Faecalibacterium sp. An192 | reverse complement strand
TTGGATATGTGTGTATTTTTGTCTGGACATACGAACACCCCCTGTATAGGTTTATTTTCCTACACAGGGGGCGTTTTGTCTATTGTCCGTTTTTACTGGTTCGGTTCAAATTCCGCAGGGCTTTTTTGTCAGGCTGGGATGCAGTCAAAAAGAAAGATGGGCGGCGTCACACGCCATTTTTCTTTATAGGAAGGACAGCGCGGATCCGATGAAGGAACGGTTTTTCGGGAGAAATGTTAGGACCGTTTCCGCCGGAACACCACTGTGGAGCAGCCCTGCACTTTGCTCTCGGAAAAGTCGCCGAAAAGGAGCGATGCATCTGCCGGGGCCGTCAGCGCAATGGCCTCGTCGGTGAAATTCTGAATGAAAAAATACTCGTTTTCCGGATCCTGCCGGCTGGACACTTCGAGTCCTTCGGGCAGATGAGGCAGGATGGGCGAGAGGCCTGTCCGGGACATCATTTCCCGGTAGAAATCATTGTAGAATGCCTCCTCGGCATCGGTGCAGAGGTAGTAGGCAGTGCCTTTGCCATAGGAGTGGACGGTGAGGGCGGGATATCCCTTGTAGAAGTCGTCGGTATAGGTCATGAGGGGCTGGGCGCCCTGAAGCCGCACCAGGTCACACAGGTTTCTGCAGGTGTACAGAGGGGCCCCGGGGCCAGCCGTAAAGTGATGAACATCTCCGGTGCACAGGGCGTCGATTTCCTCGCTGCGCAGGCCCAGCAGATCAGTCAGGCCGTGAGGCGTCCCGCCCAGATGGCACAGGTCGTTTTCGTTGACGATGCCGCTCCAATAGGTCATGACGAGGGTGCCGCCGTTCTGGACGAACTGGCGCAGCCGCTCTTCAATCCCGGCCCGGAACATATAGAGCATGGGGACCACCACCAGACGGTAGCCGTCCAGCGGCTGTTCCACCTGGACCAGGTCCACATTCAGCCCGCACTTCCGCAGGGCCTGATAGGACTTAAAGACCGCCTCGTGGTAGAACAGACCCTCGTTCCGCGGGCCGCGGGCCCGCTCCATGGCCCAGCGGCTTTCGGTGTCCCAGAGCACCGCCGCCTGGGCGGATACCTGACTGCCGGCGACGCAGGCCAGTGCCTGGAGGGCCTGCCCGGTCTGGGTGGCCTCCCGGAAAACCCGGGTGTCCTCTCCGCCGTAGTGGTCGATCACTGCGCCGTGGAATTTCTCAAACCCGCCCCGGCCCTGCCGGATCTGGAAATACTGGACGCTGTCCGCACCGTGGGCGACGGCGTGGAGCGATGCATTCAGCAGAAGGCCCGGTTTTTTCAGCTTGCTGACCGGCTGCCAGTTGAGGCTGGAGGGGCTGGATTCCATCAAAAGGAAGGGGGCGTGCTTCATGGTGCGCATCATGTCGTGCTGCATCCCGGTGTTCAAAGCGGTCCGGCTGTCCGACTGATAGCGCCAGAGCGGGTAGCTGTCCCAGGAGACGACATCGATTTCCCGGGCCAGTTCATAGTAATTCAGCCCGATGTAATCCTCCATAAAATTGGTGGTCACCGGCTGGGTGGCGCCCGCCTGGCGGAGAGCACGAATTTCCTCACACATGAAATCGGTGGTCTGGGCGGTTACAAACCGCATCCAGTCCAGAGACAAGCCGTGCAGTCCGCTGTCGCCCAGGGTGGAGGGACTCTCCACCTGCTCAAACGAAGTGTAGGTATGGCTCCAGAAGGTGGTCCACCAGGCGTGATTCAAGGCGTCGATGGTCTGATAGCGCTGTTTCAGCCAGCGGCGGAAGGCGGCCTGGCAGAGGGGGCAGTGGCATTCGCCGCTGTATTCATTGGAGATGTGCCAGAGGATGACCGCCGGATGATCCTTAAAGGTCTGGGCCAGTTTCTGGTTGATGATCCGTACTTTCTGGCGGTAGACGGGGGAGGTGTAGCAGTGGTTGTGCCGCTCTCCGTACAGGCTGCGGACCCGGTTCTCCCGGACCCGGAGAACCTCCGGGTATTTTTCAGCCAGCCAGCGGGGACGTGCGCCAGACGGCGTGGCGAGAATCACCCGAATTCCGTGGGCGTAGAGGTTGTCCACTATCTCTTTCAGCCATTCCAGCCGGAACACCCCTTCCTCCGGTTCCAGAGTGGACCAGGAGAACACCCCCAGCGTGACGGTGTTGATCCGGGCTTTCTGCATCATTTCCAGGTCCCGGGCCAGAATATCCGGGCGGTCCAGCCATTGCTCGGGGTTGTAGTCTCCGCCATAAATGAATTGATTGGATATACTCTGTCTTTCCATAAGGTGGGTCCTTTCTTTCCTGTGTAAGTGGGTACTTTGAGTATACGGTGTCCGGCGCCATTCGGCAACCCTTTGGACCGCAGAAAGCATCCCTCTTTCTGCACAGGGGCAAGGCAAAAAAATGAATTTTGTTTCGTTGGGTTTTGTTGTAAAATGGGGGCGTCCTAAGAGAAAGGAGCGAAGCTGCATGAAGCCGGTGTATCATATTTCGCCAGACCACGGATTTCTCAACAATCCCAATGGTCTGGCCCAGTTCCGGGGCGAGTTCCACGTGTTTTATCAGTGGCTGCCCGAGGTGACCCCGCAGGGCAAAAAGCAGTGGCGGCACTGCGTTTCCAAAGACCTGCTGCACTGGACCGACCAGGGCAGCACCCTGGAGCCGGTCCAGTGGTATGAAAAGGATGGCTGCTATTCCGGTTCCGGCCTTGCGGCCGGCGGACAGTACTACCTCTTTTATACCGGAAATGTCCGGGATGCCGAGGGCGGCCGGGAGTCCTATCAGTGTGCCGCCGTCTCCCGGGACGGCCGGCGGTTTGTAAAACTGGGACCGGTGGTTTTGAAGCCTGAGGCCTACACCCCGCATTTCCGTGACCCCAAAGTATGGCGAAAAGGGGACCACTGGTGGATGCTGGTAGGGGCTCAGACCCGGGAGCTCAAGGGGAACGCCGCGCTTTTCCGGTCGGATGATTTGCTGCACTGGGACAGGGTGGGCAGTGTGCTGGGTCCCGGGCTGGAAATGGGTTACATGTGCGAGTGCCCGGATCTGGTGGAAGTGGACGGACAGGAGTTTCTGCTGGTCAGCAGACAGTCCGAACAGGGAACCGTCCCGCTGGTGCTGCCGGGGCGGATGGACTATTCCCGGGGACGGTTTGAAACAAAAGGTCCCGCCGCCCTGCTGGACGAGGGGCTGGATTTCTATGCCCCGCAGACCTTTGTGGATGAGAGCGGCCGCTGTCTGCTGTTTGGATGGCTTGGGTCGGGGGAGAAAGACTATCAGCTCAGCCAGCCACCTGTCCGGGAGGGCTGGCTCCACAGCCTGAGCATCCCGCGGGAACTGTTTGTCCGCGGCGGCGCGCTTTGCCAGCGGCCCGCAGAGGAATTGAAGCAGCTTCGTCGGCAGGAACAGCGGACCGAATGTGCCGGCGCCGCTGTGATCGACCGCGGAACGGCCAGTCTGGAACTGTCCGCCGAGGGCCTGGGCAGTCAGGCCGTCACCTTTGATTTTGGTTCGGTGCTGAAACTTTGCTATCGGCCGGAGAGCCGGACGATGCAGGTTATGCGAAAAAAATGGAACGGGGAGGGATACGATGAAAAACACCTGAGTCTGGCCCGGCTGGATGCGCTTCGGATCTATCTGGATCAGTCCACCGCGGAGCTCTTTGTCAACCACGGTGAAACGACCTTCACCTGCAAGGCGTATTTCGGGGCAGACACAAGGATTCATATTGTTTCGCAGGAAAACATCAGGGTGTCAACTTGGATATTGGAGGTATCGTAAATGGCACAGACAGTGGATTATCAATCGGTAGCAAGCCAGATCATCGACGTGGTGGGCGGCGCGGACAACATCCTGTCGGCGGCGCACTGCGCGACCAGACTTCGCCTGATGGTCAAAAAGCGCGAGATCATCGACGACAACGAGGTGGAGAGCCTGCCCCTGGTCAAGGGCTGCTTTTTCACCGCAGGACAGTACCAGATCATCCTGGGGACCGGCATTGGCAACAAGGTGTATGATGAAGTAATCAAGTTGGGCATTCCCGGCGCATCCAAAAACGAGCAGGCCGCCGCTGCGGCACAGAACGGAAACGCAGCCCAGCGCCTGGTGCGGGTGTTTGCGGATGTGTTCGTGCCCATCATCCCGGTTATGGTGGCCACCGGCCTGTTTATGGGCCTGCGGGGTTTCCTGACCCAGCCGGATCTCCTGGCGATGCTGGGCCTCACCACCGATTCCATCCCCCAGAATTTCCTCTCCTTCACCCAGATTCTGACCGATACGGCGTTCAGTTTCTTGCCGGTTCTGGTCTGCTGGTCCGCCTTCAAAAAGTTTGGCGGCTCTCCGGTCATCGGCATTGTGGTGGGCCTGATGCTGGTTCACAACATTCTGCCCACGTCCTGGGACGTGGCAGAAGGCAACGCCGAGCCGCTGCTGTTCTTTGGCTTTATCAAGGTGAACGGGTACCAGAGCTCGGTGCTGCCGGCGTTCATTGTGGGCTTTTTGGGGTCCAAAATCGAGCAGTGGCTGCATGACCATGTGCCCAACGCGCTGGACCTGATTGTCACCCCCTTTGTGACGGTTCTGCTGTCGCTGTGCCTGGGACTGTTTGCAGTGGGTCCGGTGTTCCACTCGGTGGAGATGGCGCTGGTAGATGTCGTATCCTTCCTGTTCCAGCTGCCCTTTGGGGTGGGCGGCCTGATCTGGGGCGCTCTGTGCCAGGTGATTGTCATCACCGGCGTCCATCATGCCCTCAACCTGGTGGAAATTGAGATGCTGTCCAAGACCGGCTGGAACCCCGTCAACCCGGTGGGTTCCTGCGGCATCGTGGCCCAGGCCGGCGCCGCCATGGCGGTGGCGGTCAAGACCAAATCGGTCAAGATGAAGTCTCTGGCCTATCCGTCCGCTGTGTCGGGCCTGCTGGGCATCACCGAGCCCGCCATCTTTGGCGTCAACCTCCGTCTGGTCAGCCCCTTTGTCTGGGGCTGTGTGGGCGGCGGTGTCGGCGGCTGGCTTTCGGCGCTGTTCGGCCTGCAGGGTACCGGCATGTCGGTGACCGGCATCCCCGGCATGCTGCTCTACCTGAATAAACAGCTGCCCCTCTACATTTTGATCAATGGTATTGCATTTGCCGTGGCGTTTGCGCTAACATATATCTTTGGAATGAAGAATCAGGACGCAGCCGCATAACGGAAAAAGACCCCGACCCCTGCGCCGGCCCCAGACCAAGGGGCTGCGCGGGGGCTGGGGTCGTGGGCTGCCGCGGAAACGGGGGAGAACATGTACAGCCGAAAAATCCGGTTGCTACGGGCAATCGTCGAGAACGAAAATCTTTCTTCGCAGGAACTGATGGAGAAACTCTCCATCGGTCAGCGGACCCTGCGCAGCGAGATCAGCGAGCTCAATGAAATGCTGCGGAAAGAAAAGGTCTCGATACACTCGGGCAGCGGGGGCGGCTACTATGTCAAAAGCAGCGAAAAGGCCGCCATCCAGAACTATCCGGACGGCATGATCCGCCAGAGCAAGCGGATGGTTCTGCCTGAGACGTCCAGAGAGCGATTTCTCTTTGGGTTTGCCTGGCTGTTTTTCCGGCGGGAACCGGTTTCCATCCAGCGGGCGGCGGAGAAGCTCTGTGCCTCCAACACAGCGGTTCTCCACACCAAAAAGCAGATCCAGGATACATTGACCTGGTATCCCGGCCTTCGACTGGAAACCGGAACCCGCGGCATGTGGATCAGCGGCAGCGAGGCGGAAAAGCGGCACGCCCTGGCCCAGTTCATCAATTACTCCACCTTTGGCTCCATTATGATGGAACGGCTGATGACGTTTCTCTTTGGGGCCGGCCCCTATGAGGATTACATGTCCTTTTACCGGGGTCTGCCCGATATTTTGGCGGCACAGGGGTGCCGGCTGATTGACAAATCGGTGGAAGGGTTTGCGCTGGACCTCTTTGTCACCCTGATGCGGTCCCAGAAGGGGTTTGTGCTGGACGGGCAGGAAACGCCCGATTCCTGCCCCTGCGTTGATGCGCTGGCCGAATGGGTGGAAAAGGCCGGCTACACCCTCTCTGCCCGGGATAAGGCCTATCTGACCGAATGCCTGCGGGCCAGACGGATTTTGTATACCCTCGGCAAAGACGATGCCGCCCTTGAGGAATATATAGAGGTAACCAGGGAGTTCCTGGCGGCGGTGGACCAGGAGTTCGGCACCGAATACCGCCGCAACGAGGAGCTCTGCGGCAAGCTGTCGGTCCATATCCAGAAAATGATCCTGCGGATACAGGGGGGCTATTTCGAGACCAACACCATTCTGCAGGACGTGTCCAACCGGTATGGCCGGGAGATGGATATGGCCCGCAGAATCAACGGCGTCCTTGAAAAGCGGTACGGGGCGGCGGCCAACGTCCACGAGATTTCCTACCTGGCCATTTACCTCCGGGCCTACTCCAGCCGCAAACTCAGCGCACTGGTTCTCTGCGATCTGGGGGAGGGGATCGCCGACAATATGGTCCGGCAGATCACCCAGTACTGCGGGGAGGGAATCCGCATCCTGGGAATCAGCTCCCTGAACGAATACCGCAGGGACCCTTTGCCCGTGGATATTCTGATTTCTCCCTCCCGGATCTACAATGTCCGCCTGCCCGAAAAGACCAAGATTTTTTATGTGGACTACCTTTTGAAAGAGACCCAGCTGAAGAAAATCCAGGATTACCTGCTGAAAAACACACACACGGAATAAGACATCCGCAGCCGGGGGAGCCCCGGTGCAGTGCAGAACATCCAAAGAAACCGGTCCCGTCCATGGTGTATCCAGGGCGGAACCGGTCTTTTGCTTTTTGGCCTGTTTTGAGATCCAGGCGGAAAAACTTTTCCCGGAGCAGGGAAGGCCATATACCCCCGCCCGGATAACACAGCTCAAAAAGCAGAGCCGACGGGACAAGCCCGGCGGTTCCAAAACGGGCAAAACAAAAACCTCGCAGAACCTTTCGGTTTTGCGAGGTTTTTCTGGCGGAAAGATGGGGATTCGAACCCCAGAACGCTTTTACACGTTACACGATTTCCAGTCGTGCGCCTTAGACCAACTCAGCCATCTTTCCACATATTCTTTTGTGTTTGCCGCTCTGTGTTTCCGTGTCTCCCGAGCGCTCCACTATAATACCTGAATTGACGGGATTTGTCAAGGTTTTTTTGAAAAAATTTTTTGGACCTTTTTTATATTGACGTTGCAGGCTGTCGGGCGTATCATGGAGCCAGAGACAAGAGGGGCGTTTTTGCCGCCCCGAATGGCAATAAAGGAGGATGTTCCATGACGTATACGGATGTTCTGAACCAGGCCCGGCAGTGCCTGGGCGAAACCTGCAAAGCCTGCCCCATCTGCAATGGCGTGGCCTGCAGAAACCGCATTCCCGGCCCGGGAGCCAAAGGGGTAGGGGATACGGCCATTCGCAATTATGAAAAGTGGGCGGATATCCGGCTGAATATGGATACGCTCTGCCCGGGCGGCGGGCAGGATACCACCTGTGAGCTGTTTGGCCGGACGTTCCGTTATCCCTTCTTTGCGGGGCCGGTGGGTGCAGTGAACCTCCACTACTCCGAGGCCTACAACGATATGACCTATAATGATGTGCTGGTCCGTGCCTGCGCCGCCAACGGGATTGCGGCCTTTACCGGCGACGGCACCGACCCCAACGTGATGGAGATGGCCACCCGCGCCATCGGCGCGGCGGACGGCTGCGGCGTGCCCACCATCAAGCCCTGGGACATCGACACCATCCGCACCAAGATGGATCTGGCCCGCGCCAGCAACTGCTTTGCGGTGGCGATGGATGTGGACGCCGCCGGCCTGCCCTTCCTGAAGAACCGCAATCCGCCGGCCGGCAGCAAGAGCGTGGCCGAGCTGCGGGAGATTGTGGGAATCCTCAACCGTCCCTTTATCGTCAAGGGCGTCATGACCGTCAAGGGCGCCCTCAAGGCCCAGGAGGCCGGCGCAGCAGCCATCGTGGTGTCCAACCACGGCGGCCGTGTGCTGGATCAGTGCCCCGCTACGGCAGAGGTCCTGCCCGAAATTGTGGCCGCGCTCCGCGGCAGCAATACAGCCGTTCTGGTGGATGGAGGCATCCGCACCGGCACCGATGTCTTTAAGGCTCTGGCCCTGGGCGCCAAGGGCGTCCTGATCGCCCGTTCCTTTGTGACCGCTGTCTATGGCGGCGGCGAGGAGGGCGTCCGCCTCTACATCGAGAAGATCGCCGGCGAGCTGGCCGACGCCATGCAGATGTGCGGCGCCCACACGCTGGCCGAAATCACCCCCGACATGGTCCGCATCTGCAAATAAGTTTTCAGATCGACTGTCTTTCAAGGCCGCTGCATGGTCCCGGACCCTGCGGCGGTCTTTTTGTATCTTTGGTTCCGGGCGAGAAGTTTAAAGGGTCTTGTTGCAGAGGACAGCCTCTCTCTTTATAATAGAAGCGGAACATGCCGGAGGATGGGCAGCTGGCGAAAAGCCAATGTGAACCAAACAAAGCGACAGCCCCCGCCCTGGACGGCACACAGGGAACAGAAAGGCAGAGGGAGACGAAGCAGATGATTGTATTGATAACAGGTCCGTCCCATACAGGGAAAACCCTGTTGGCCCAGAAGCTCCTGGAAAAATATAAATTTCCTTATTTGTCCATGGACCATTTGAAAATGGGCCTCATTCGCAGCGGCTACACCCGCCTGACCCCAGAGGATGACGACGCCCTTACGGGTTATTTGTGGCCGGTTGTGCGTGAGATCGTGAAAACAGCCATAGAAAATCAGCAAAACCTCATTGTGGAAGGCTGTTACATTCCGTTCGACTGGGCGAAAGATTTTGAAAAGGCATATCTCGACCAGATCCGATATTACTGCCTGGTCATGAGTGAGGCCTATATCAAAAATCATTTTGCCAGCATAAAAGAATACGCGAACGTCATGGAAAAACGCTTGGACGACAAAGGATGCACACTGGAAAGCGTTTTGAAGGATCACGCACATTTTCGGGCGTGCGCCCAAAAACATCACCTCAACGTTGTGCTGATCGACGACAAGTACGATGTAGACATCGACCTGGAATAATCTTCGACGAAAAACGGCTGTACTCTGGGTAGAGTAAATAAAAACGCCCCTTTGCAGGCCTGTTTGGCCGCACAAAGGGGCGTTTGGGCTGTTTTAAGGCTCGGAGTGGCCGGTCTGCCGGTCTTGCCAGTAGGGCAGTTTTGCCAACTGAACCTCAAAAAAGGCTCTGGCCTGCTCCGGAGGCCAGGATTCGTTGGACATGTGCTCTACAAGATAATTTGTCAGTTCCGCGAGACTTGTGTAAGCGAATTTTCCGTCGGTGTAGCACCACTTGCAATAGGCTTCATTGAAAGAACCATCTGGTTCCCGGCTGATGCAGCTGTCGTCCAGCGGCATACCGCAGCACTGGCAAATCAGCTTTTGCGGTGAGCCTAAAAGGGTGTTGATCGAAACATCAAACAACATGGACAACCGCTTGAGTGTTTCTGTGTTGGGGAGGGTTTCTCCGGTCTCCCACCGGGAAACAGCCTGGCGGGTTACATACAATTTTTCTGCAAGATCTTCCTGCGTCAAACCGTGCCTGGTCCGCAGCTCCAGGATAATCTCTTTGGTCTCCATAGCGATCACCTCATGGAGAGTGTATCATACTTCCCAAACCGCGCCAAGCAACAGACTGTTGCCCTGAAATTATTTCAGGGTGCCGTCCAGAATCTGGCCATAGTACCAGGGCCGGGGTGCGTGGAACACCTTGCCGCTGAGGTCAGCCAGAATGGGCTGAGTGAAAGAGGGAAGAACCAGCTCCCAGGCGCACAGAGCCTGGTATTTGAGCCGCAGTTCCCGGTTGGCGGCGTTGTTGCCGTACTTGCTGTCTCCCAGAATGGGGCAGCCAATGCTGGCCATGTGGGCCCGGATCTGATGGGTCCGGCCAGTGATCAGCCGGACCTTCAGCAGGGCCAGCCGTCCCGAGACGGCCACCGTCTCATATTCGGTGCAGACTTCCTTGGCGCCGGGGCGCTTCTCGGACAGAATCTGGACTTTGCCCATGTCCGCATCTTTCAGCAGCCAGCCGCCCAGCATCCCTTCCGGGGGAATGGGCCGGCCAAAGGTGACGCACAGATAGGTTTTCTGGACCTTTCGCTCCCGGATGGCCTCCAGCAGAATCTGCTCGGCCTCCGGGGTCTTGGCGATCAGGACCAGGCCGCTGGTGCCGGTGTCCAGCCGGTGGCAGAGGGAGGGCTGGTAGAGGCTCTCCTCGCTGTACTCGTTCTGACTGTTCAGATAGAGCAGCGCGCGGTTGAGAAGGGTGTCGTTCTCAGGGCCGTCTACCGCCAGACCAGCGGGCTTGTTGACCACCAGGAGCTGGGGGCCGTTGTAGACCACCTCGGCAGGGCAGCGGGCCTTTTTCCAAGCGGGACCGGCGTTGTCGCGGCTGTCGTCCAGCTGGTCATCCAGAATGAACAGCTTGATTTCGTCCCCGGCCATCACGCGGGTGGAAAGGGGCTGCTTTTTGCCGTTGAGCTTGATTTTGTTTTCCCGCAGGGCCTTGTTCAGGCGGCCGGGGTTGAGGGCGGGATATTGCTGCATCAGGTAATGGTCCAGCCGGGTGGGGGCCAGACATTTCACTTTGAGTATCTTCAAGAAAATTCCTCCATAGCCATGGTACATTCAACAATTACGGCATCATTGTAGCCGATGGGACGGCGTTCTGTCAAGGCTCTGGGCCCCAGAAATCATCCAGCGCCCGCCGGAGGCTGTCGGTGCCGGAGAGATACTGGATGTGGGCCCAGTGCCGCGGGAAAAGTCTGCGGTATCCCTCCTGGGTGAAGCGGTCATCCAGAAGCAGCACCACGCCGCGGTCGGTCTCGGTGCGGATGACCCGGCCCGCCGCCTGCAGGACCTTGTTCATCCCCGGGAAGCGGTAGGCATAGTCAAAACCGCTGCCGTCCTTCTCCTCAAAATAGCGGCGGAGCATTTCCTGCCGCGGGCTGACCTGGGGCAGCCCCACGCCTACGATGGCGCAGCCGATCAAACGGCTGCCGGCCAGATCCACGCCCTCGCCAAAGACGCCGCCCAGCACCCCGAATCCCAGCAGGGTCTCGGTCGGGTCAAGGGAAAAGTGTTCCAGAAAGGCGGCCCGCCCGGCGTCGTCCAGACCGCTCTCCTGGGCGATGGTGCGGATCTGCGGGTAGCGGGCGGAAAAATCGGCGTAGACCTGCCGCAGGTAGGCATAGCTGGGGAAGAAAGCCAGGTAGTTGCCTACCTTGCCCGCCGCCAGCGCGGCCAGCGCATCCGAAATGGCCGGGACGCTGGCCTCCCGCTGACGGTAGCGGGTGGAAATGCCGGGCAGACAGTAGAGGCCCAGGTTTTCGGCGGGGAAGGGGCTTTCCAACGCCACCGCCCGGGCGCCGCCGCAGCCCAACACATTCTTATAGTAGCCAGGAGGAATCAAGGTGGCGCTGAACAGAACCGATGCCCGGCCGCAGGCCAGGCTGTCGTCCACAAAGGCAGAGGGGTCCAGACAGAGCAGCCGGATGGTCAAGTCACTCCCGTGGGCGGTGAGCTGGGTGACGTAGTGGTCGTCATAGCGCTCCGCTGTGCGGAGCAGATCGTGGAGGCTAAAGTAGAGGTTCAGCAGTGTCTCGTGGGCCGGGTCCTCGGGGTTCTTCTCCAGCCAGTCCTGGAGAGCTGGCAGAAGCCCCAGCAGAGGCCGTACCAGGGCCGGCGGCAGCTCTTTGAAGAAGACGGTCCCGTCCTGCGCATAAATCGGCTCAGGCAGCAGGGAAGAGGCTTCGGATGATTCAGGCCTGGTGGCAGCCTCGCCGGCAGCTTCATCGAAAAGTCCCATCTGCTGAACCTGCGGCGTCGTGGTCTCGGAACCGGTGGCGGCAGCGGCACCCCGCCGCGGTGCGAGAGCTTCACAGGCCCGGCGCAGGGCCAGCAGTTCTTTGTCTGCCCGGATCAGATGCCGTTTGAGAGAGTTCTTTCCCTTGAGCAGGGCCCGCTTGGCCTCGGTGATGTCGCTCTTGGCGAAGGAAGCCGAGTACATCTCCCGGGCCCGGTCGGGGAGGTTGTGAGCCTCGTCAATGAGGAACACCCAGTCCCCGTTCAGCTCAAAAAAGCGCCGCAGATGAACCATCGGGTCAAACAGATAGTTGTAGTCCCCGATGATGAGATCGCACCAGTCGCTGAGATCCAGACCCAGCTCAAAAGGGCAGACGGTATGCCGGCGGGCGGCAGCCTCGATGGCGGGGCGGTCCAGCTGGCCGCCGCCGTCCAGCAGATCGGCCAGCGCGGTCTTAACCCGGTTGTAGTAACCCTTGGCGAAAGAGCAGACCTCGGGCAGACAGACCGGGCGGCCCGCCTCGTTCTTGCACAGGCACACCTTCTCCTTGGCGGTGAGGGTCACCGATCGGAAGGACAGGCCGGGATTGGCCTGGCGCAGCAGGGATACAGCGCTTTCAGCGGCTGTCCGTGCGGTATTTCTAGCTGTAAAGTAAAATAACTTTTCGCCTTTTTCTTCCCCCATGGCCTTCATGGCAGGGAACAGGGCGCTCATGGTTTTGCCGGTTCCGGTAGGGGCCTGACAGAACAGCCGGAACCCGCCTTTTCCGGCCTCCCGGCCGGTGCGGCAGGCTCGGTAAACCTCCCCGGCAAGGGCCCGCTGCCCGGGCCGGTACTGGTCATAAGGAAACTGCAAATCCAGCAGACTGGCCCGGCGCTTCTCGGCCCAGTCCAGCTGGCGCCGGGCCCAGGGAGCATACTCTTTCAGCAGCCCCAGGAAAAAATCTTCCAGTGCATCGCGCGCAAAATGACGTGTAAAGCATATAACCTTGTCATCATCAATCTGATAATAGGTCAGCCGTACATCGATGTGGGACAGGTCGTTTTGATCGGCGTAGATGGCGGCATACACCATCCCCTGGGCCCAGTGGCAGAAGTTGAGGTCCTCGGTGATCTCCTGCAGCGGGACGCCGGTGGTCTTGATCTCGTCGATGACGGTCCGCTCCTCGCCATCCACAAAAATCCCGTCGGCCCGGCCCTCAACGGTGTAGCGGATGCCCTCCACATCCCGCGTGCCGGACAGGAACACCTCGGGCCGGTAGCCGTCGCCCGCCTGCTTTTGAAGTTTGCGGTGGATGCGGGCCCCTTCGTTGGCCCGGTCAAATCCGGCAAAGCGGCTGTCGATGTCTCCGGTCTGGAGCAGAAACTCCACCAGCTGGCGGACCGCCAGACGTACCTCCTGCATGGTTTCACCTCACATGGATTGATTTGCGATTCCCCGGCCGGTGCGGGCCGGGAGCTTTTTGTTCTTGCGGGTCAGACTTTGGGAACAAGCTGGGTCTGGTCCAGTCCCAGCACCCGGGCGCAGTCCCGGGTGATCTGCTCCACCGTCTCAAAGTTGACCGCCGCCCGGTAGTAGCTCTCCAGTTCGTCGTGGCAGCTCTTGGCGCTGGCCATCAGGGCGGTGGACTGCTGGATCAGTTCTTGCGCAGCCCGGGAGTTGAACCGCAGCCGCGCCCGGAACCCGGACAGGTTGCTCCGGTCCAAAAACCGGGTGCAGCGGACCGACTGCTGGCCGGGCAGGGCCACAGGATGCCAGCTGTTGTCGGTGAGAAACGCCAGCCGCAGGGAGGGGATCAGGATGTGGTCGATCTTCTCCTCCGGGTGGAGCGCACAGGGACAGGTGATGATCTCGTATCCGCGGGCCAGGGCCTCGTCGTGGATTTGCTCCATCAGGAAACGGGAGGCCGCGCCGTATTCATCCCGAAACACCACCGCCCGGTCGGCCAGCGCCCGGATGGTATCGGTATAGAAAATCGGTCCCTGGGGAGTGATGGCTGAGAGAAGGCGGATCTGCTCGGTTCCGGGGCCGTTCTGGCGGGGAAGCAGACGGGCGCACAGTCGCTTGACGTACCGGCGGGCCTTCTCAAAATCGGTGCTGCAGGCCTCGGCACGGCGGCTGTCCAGCAGCAGACTGCCCGCCGACGCGATATACCGGGCGGCCCGGCTGCGCAGGGACGCATTCCGGGCAAAGAGGGCCCGGATTTCCTCCCGATGAGGGTGCAGATCCTCCACCGACATGGTGTGATACAGGCTGACCACCACTTCGTCGGCGCCGGGAGCCAGCGGCTCCATGGTGTGGGGGGCGGTGGCGTCCAGGATGGCGGCTTTTTTGTCACAGAATACCACGCCGTCCAGGCTGTCCGGATCGCTGGAACAGTGGATGCGCTGAACAGGCCCGGACGAAAGCTGGGCCAGCTGCTTCATCATGGTGGATTTGCCGCAGCCGGGGCCGCTCTTGATCAGATAGAGCTGCATCCCCGGTTCCTGCCCGAGCTCCTGGAAATACCCGTGGAACCCCGCCGGTGTGGTGGTGCCGAGAAAGAAATCGACAGATTGCGGACATTTTGCTTCCATAGTACAACACCTCGCTTTTGGCACAAGGTATGCAAAAGCGAGGCGGAATGCCACTCAGAAGCACAAAGCGTTCAGAGATAGGTGTGATCGCACACTTCCTGGATCTTGTCCCGCAGGGCGGTAAAATCCTCAAAAGCGGCGGGTTTGTTCTGGGGCTGACGGAGCAGGGCGGCCGGGTGGAAGGTGCCCATGAAGGCGACGCCGCCCTTTTCGGTGAAAATGCCGTGCTCCTTGGTCACCGAAAAGCCGGGCCGGATCATCCGCTGGGCCGCAATCCGGCCCAGGCATACCACGATTTTGGGCCGCAGAATCCGGAACTGTTCCCGCAGCCAGGGCATGCAGGCTTCGCTCTCGTCGGGCAGCGGGTCGCGGTTCTGGGGCGGACGGCACTTGACGATGTTGGCGATATAGCAGTTTTTGGTGCGGTCCAGATCGATGGCAAACAGGTATTTGTCCAGCAGCTGGCCGCTGCGTCCCACAAAGGGCAGACCCTGTTCGTCCTCGCTCTGGCCGGGGCCCTCGCCTACAAACAGGACCTCGGCGTTTTCCACGCCCTGTCCAAAGACAACGTGCTTCCGGGTTTGGCACAGAGGGCAGCGGGTGCAGGTCAGGCACTGGGCCTGCAGGGTAGAAAGATCCATGAAGCGCACTTCCTTTCCGGTGAATCTTGGACTTGTAGTTATACTATAGCACAAAACCGGTGCTTTGTCCTCAAAAGTTTTGCGCCGGATGCCTCTGTACAGCCTTCCGCCGGCTGTGGTACAATACAGCCAGCCCAAAACCATAAAAAGGGGGATGAACCGGGTGAAATTTCATACCTTCGGGGACGAGCGTCTGCCCCACATACTGATGATTCACGGCGGCGGAAATGCGTGGTGGAATTACCTGCGGCAGGCCCGGGCCCTGTCGCCCCGCTACCATGTGATCCTCCCCACTCTGGACGGCCACGGGGAGGAGTTTGCCACCCCGTATGTCTCCACCGAGAAAACCGCCGACCAGATCCTGGAATATATAGACAGCCATTGCGGCGGGCACTTGTTTGCCCTGTGCGGTGTGTCGCTGGGCGGCCAGATTGTGATGGAGCTTCTGTCCCGCAGGGCCGATCTGGCCCAAAAGGCCATCATTGACGGCAGTCTCTGCATCCCGCAGCCGGCCCTGGGCCGGTTCTGTATTGCATCGGTGCGCCTGTTTGGACGGTGGATGTTCAGCGAGCGGGCCTGCCGCTGGCAGCTTGCCCTGATGCCCAAAACGCTGCCGGAAAAAATGTGCTATCCCGAGGAAATCCAGGCCCATTACATGGAGGATATGCCCCGCCTGCCGATGGAAACCCTCTATACCATGTACCGCACCTATATGATGCACTACCGGCTCAAGGACAGCATCCGAAACACCCGGGCCCAGGTCATGTACTGGTATGGCGAGAAGGAAATGAAGTGCGTCAAACGGTCGGCGCAGCTGTTCCGGTCCATGGTGCCGTCCTGCACCATCCGGGAGGCCAAGGGCTATGGCCATGGGTATTTGTCGGTGTACCTGCCGGAAGAATGGCTCCAGGCGGCGCTGCCGTTTCTGGAAGGGAAGGCGTGAAGGTCTGTCAAAGCCCTTGGAATCGCCCCCAAAGGCCGGAGAAAACCGCCATAGTTTAGACAAAAGTTGGATTTAATCTATTGACCTGTACCCAAAATCCGTGCATAATGAAAAAGAAACCGCAGTGCGCCGGGCCCCGCGCCGGCGCCGGAACCCCTTTGCAAGAAACATCAGGAGTATTGGGATGGAAAAACAAAAACAACGTTTCGCAGCGCTCCTTGTCTTTGGAGGCATTGCTTTTTATTTTGGATTGACGCATTTCAACACGGTGATCCGCTGGGTGTATGGGCTTCTGGGGCTGTGCACCCCGGCTCTGGTGGGCGGCATCCTGGCCTTTCTGCTCAATGTGCCCATGTGCGGCATCGAAAATCTGCTGAAAAAGATCTTTTACCGCCGTCACCCCGAGAAGTCGGGCAAGGCGCTGCGGATTCTCAGCCTGCTGCTGACCTTTGTGTGCATGGTGGTGGTTGTGGCCATCGTGGTTCTGATGCTGATCCCCGAGCTGCAGAAGTCCATTTCCAGCGTCATTCTCCAGATTCAGGCCAGCCTGCCCGGCTGGATTGATTATCTCTACAGCCTGGGCATCGACACCACCATGCTGGAACAGCAGCTGGCCTCCATCGACCTGAAGGAGCTGGCCGGTCAGATGATCAACGGCGCCACCAGCATGCTGGGCACCCTGGTGGGGGCTGTGACCGCTACCGTCTCGGTGCTGGGCACCGCGCTGTTCTCTCTGGTCATTGCCCTGTATATCCTCATCGACAAAGAGAACCTCTCCCGCCAGACCAAAAAGCTGCTCTACGCCTTTGTCAAGCAGCCGGTGGCGGACCAGATCTACCATGTGGGCATCCTGGTTCGGGAAGCCTTTGGCAAGTTCCTGTCGGGCCAGTCCATGGAGGCTGTGGTGCTGGGCGTGCTGATGTTCATTGCGCTGTCCCTGTTCCGCATCCCGTATGCCAGCCTCATTGCGGTGCTGACCGCCGTCTGTGCCTTTGTGCCGTATGTGGGCGCTTTCATCTCCTGCGGCATTGGCGTGGCCCTGATCCTTCTGGTCAACCCCCTGCAGGCCATTCTCTGCCTGGTGGTGTATCAGGTGGTTCAGTTCATTGAGAACCAGTTCATCTACCCCCGTGTGGTGGGCAGCTCGGTGGGCCTGGAACCCCTGTGGACCGTGATTGCCGTTCTGGTGGGCGGCGAGGCCTTCGGCATTCTGGGCATGATCTTCTTCATCCCGGTAATGGCGGTGGTCTATATCCTCCTGAAAGAAACCGTCAACGCCCGCATCGACCGGATGCGCAAGAAAGCCGCCCAGGAGGCCGAACAGAGCGACAACCTGAACGACATCCTGGAAGAAACCCTCGAAACCACCCTGGAGGAAAACGCGGAAAACAACCAGCCGTAACCCATAACAAAAAAGCGTACCGTGTGCCCGAACTGAACTGCTCCAGTAAAAGTAGACAATGAAAAAAGAAGGCCTCCTGTGGTAGAATAAAACTACTACAGGAGGTTTTTGCTATGCCCAGAAAATACAGCCACATTCAGGA
>NZ_NFKB01000054.1:0-18255 GCF_002160175.1 Faecalibacterium sp. An192 | reverse complement strand
CCCCTGCGAGACTTCTCAGATTTCTAAGACTTCTAAGACTTTTGATACTTTCTCTTATTTTCTCACAGGTCAGTACTTTTTTACAGTCGGGGGATTATGGAGCGGTTACTATTAAAATGCCAGCCGACATCTGCATGAAGCAGAACATCTGCTGGCATCTTATGTGAACTAAGAAACCTATTATTTGAGTTTATCCATAATTTCCTGCGTGCTCATACCATCAGCCATGAGCTTTTTCAGTACTTCTTCAAGTTCGGCTTTTTGGGCTGCCTCAGCTTCTGCCGCTTCGTGTGCAGCCTGGGCAGTCTCCAGCTTGGCAATTTCCTTATCCAGCAACTTCACTTGGGCGTTGAGTGTTTTCAACTCGGTCTTCAATGCAGCCAATTCCTCAGTTTTGGACTCGATCTGTTGGATAAGGTCAGCTTTAGCAGCCTGTTTTTCAGAAATCTGCGTTGCATAGTCTACATTTACAGTGGCAGCTTTCTTCTTGTTCTTGGAACCTTTCGGACGAGGCATGGGATCACGCTCCTAATTATAGTTTTATTGCTTTAAGTATAGCGGATTAGAAGCGAAATATCAATCATTGATTATAACTTTATAATATTGCAATTAATTTTTATATATTCAAATAATCATCATAAACTTAACTATATCCTATATCTATGCGAATTTTCACAATATCTATTATAAGACATACGATTTTATAATTTCATTCGCATATTTGCAAGAATCGCCACCCCAGCCCTATCTGCACGCCACGTCAGCACTTCTACGATTTACTGTGCTCTGGATAACGGTCTGTTGCGAGACACCTTGCGGGTTTATCTGCGAATTAAGTACAAAAAGATCTGAAAGGCGAACAAAAAGAACAAGGCATGCTTTCGTCGTTCCATTTCGGACAGACCGCAGGAAGCGAACGAACGCACGAGAAGTGGAGATTTCGAAGCGGACACGATTGTGGGTTCAAAAGGCCCGGCAGCCATTGTAACCGCCACAGACAGGCGCAGCCGGTTCCTGCTGACTGGCAAAGTGGACCGGATGGACGCCACTACCGTCCGGGAAAAGCTGGTGGCCATGCTCAAGAGCACCGGCAAAAAAATTGAAACCGTAACCCTTGACCAAGGCAGAGAGTTCATTCAAAGTCAGCAAATGGAACAGGACCTCGGGGTCCCGGTCTATTTTGCCCATCCACATTCCCCTTGGGAGAAACCCACGGTGGAGAACACAAACGGCCTACTCCGGCAGTTTATTCCCAAGCGCCATTCCTTGGACGATGTCTCCGAAGCTGATCTTGACACTTTCTGTGCTTTGCTCAATCTCAGGCCCCGCAAATGCCTTGGCTGGCTCACTCCTTATGAGGCCTTCTTTCAAAAAGTGTTGCACTTCACTTGGCAATCCGCCACACCAAACAATTTACTGTTTTGTGCAAATGGAGTTCATTTTTTTTACTATATATGTCCTCAATAACTCGATAACCACTCCAAGCATAAACAAACTGATTGCTAACAAGGCAGCAGATCCTACCCCCCCAAAAAAAAGAATCAAGCATATTTGAATACGCTTGCCTTATATATATATTATCGTGAAATAAATATACTCCAAAAGTTGCCTTTGCGATTATCGAAATCCATTTTTTTAGGACATTTGAGCTTATTATTATATTTTCAAAAATGAGAAAGGTAGCCAAACTCTCAAATACTGTCAGAGTTTTTGTATAACCCACAACAATATCCCTAATATTCAATTGCTCTGCCAAGAAACTCGTACACATTAATTCACCAATTTTTTCCATCACATATGATAAAACAAGGAGGATAATTAAGAACATTATAATATAACGTATATTAAGCGATAATTCGGTTTTGAACCGTTTTATATAAGCACCTATCGTATACAAAACAATCATCCACCATGGAGAATACCCCCTGTTCAATGAAAAAACGTCTGTTGTAACAAGTGTAGGAACCACTGATAAAAAGATAATCTCCCCAAATACCAAAATGGAAAACTCTTTCTTATTCAGATTTTTAAGCATTTTATTAATGTAAGGGGCCAATAGGTACACAATGAAATAAGATGTAAAATACCAATATTGATTTCTCGCAATTGGGAAAAAGCTTGAAATCATATTTTTTACAGAAAAATCAATTGAAGTACCTATGAAAAAGAAGCAGAGAACAGAATATGTCTCAACTTGTCTCCAATGTGCAAGTATTTTCTTTTTATTGCAAGATGAATCAAATAGCAAATACCCTGTAGTCATTGCGTAACAGTTTACTGCACATGAAGATATAATATCTATAATTCTAACAATTTCACCCGTCACAACAAACTGATTATATGATACAGTTTTACTCCAAATATTTCCATGCCAAATGACATGTCCACATACTATTAGGAACATCATGAATACTTTTAAAAGGTCAATGCCATAATTTCTTCGATCATCATTCATTAGTAAATCTCCAATTATTTTTTAAAAAAGGAAAGGATGTCAACAATATACTCTTTAAACACTTTGTCATTAGCAAGAATTTCCAACAAAAAATAAATGATAACTCCAGACGCACACTGAATTAAAGTACCTATCAAAACATCATTTATGAACTTAGCTATAAATGTAATAGCACATAGCATCAGCGCACCGCATATAAAGGGACGCAATGCCAACGCAAAAACTTTTTTCACATTAATTATGTCACTGATCATTTTAAAATTTATACAGGACATTATAAACATTGATAAGACAGAAGCAATCACTGCACCAATTGCATCATATTTTCCAATTAAGATTGAATTCAGAATAAAATTTACAACGGCACCTGCTGCTACGGACTTAATGAAATCTTTTTCTCTTCCAACCGTCATCATATATTGCCATCCCATTACGCTATTCAGCCCCATAAAAACAACAATTGGTGACATCAGCGACATAAGGGTTTCTACTCCATCATACTCCAGGCCAAAAAACCAAGATGAAAAATTTTTCGACACACCTACCAATCCAAACATCATTGGTATACCTATAACAAAAACAAACCCAAATGATTTGTACATATATTTTTTCAATGTTTTTTCGTCCCCAATTGCGTAACATTGAGCAATTCTAGGACTCACAACTAACCCCAAAGACGTGATAACCGTGACAACCATTTTTATAATTTTATCAGCCTGCCCATATAAGCCTACTTGAATCATACTCGACATGTTTCCAAGCATGACCTTGTCCATTAGCATATAAATCGAATCTAAGCATTGAGGAATAAAAAAGATCACTGCCGGTTTAAAGTGTCGAAAAGAGTTCTTTGCTGGGCCAATAAAAGTGTTTATTTCCTTTTTTATGTCAATCCATAATGTAATATTCCCAATTAGAAGAACAATTACATGACAAAACACATAAATGAATAACTGACCTTCATTTCTCACAAAGAAAAAAATGCACAATATACCGATCAATTTCACCAAAATATTACGTATTGTAATTGTTTTGAATTTTTCTGCTCCATAATAATACCACGAGATGTCAATTGCATTTGCGATTAATTCCAAGATAAATATAGTATAAATCAATCGATAGGCGGAGTTTATTGCAAATATCAAATAGATCGTTGTAACAAGTATAACATTGCATGCTCTACTCCATACAATTTCCCAAAAGGTTTCCGTTCTTTTCTTCAAATCTCTATTTGTATATGCAATTTCTCTCTGTCCATACATTTGATAACCTAAAACGCCAAAGAGAACGAAATAGCTTACAACTGAATATGTATAGTTATATATACCAATATTTTCAACCCCTAGTACACGAGAAACATATGGCGTTGTTATCAACGGTGTAATTAGTGTTAGTACCTTATATACTACATTGTACAAATAATTAACTGTTAAACTATTGCTTTTTTGCATTTATTTCACGCTCCAGCAAAACTTTGTCTTTTCTTTTTTTATATAGCGCAATGAAGCATCTTCTTGGAAAAAGGTAATATGCCATCTCCAACATTCGATGTCTTAAAGATATTTTCCTTTCAACATATTCAAATGATTCAGAAAATGGCGATTCTCTAAACGCATTGAACCACTTTTCAAAGTAACGGCTTTTACATGAGTTGTACCATGGGCGTCCGAAAACAGTTTCAACATAATGAATTATCGCTGGCTTATTAAATGCATTTGCTATTTGTATTTCCGTATAATATGCCTCTTTACTGAGATTTGTAAGTTGTAAAATGCCCTTAACTCCCCAACTATATTCCGGCAGGAAAACCATGTAACAAGGAGCGATTGGCAAGATATAACCCTTGCAAACAATATTGATAATGTCTTGATCATGAAAAGAATATTTGCACCGCATTCTTATCATATGCTCTTCAATTCTTTTCAACATATTATCTTCTTTCCACTTTTTTACATTAAACAAAAGAACCCCGGAATTAAAGTATAAGTCAGAATCATCAAATCCTATGGCTTTTTTATGAAAATTCGGTAATATATCAATAACCGCACCGAGCAAATTATCTCGTAAATTAATTTCAAATAGTTTTTGTAGCGATTCACACACACATGTATCACAATCAATGTATAAAAGTTTATCAATATAATTGGGCAAAATGTCAATCACATAAAATCTTGCATAGGCAGCAAAGGAGTGATAATATCCCTGTGAATTGACTCCAATTTCTTTTAGCTTTTCAAGCTTATCAATTACACTAATAAACGAAATCTCTTTTCCTTTATCTTTTACCTGTTTGTTCAATATTTCTTTATTCTTACAAGAAATGCCACTGTCTAATATAAAGAATTCGATGGGCGCCTGCATATTTGACTTTATAACAGATGCTATTGCAACCGAAGCCAATTGTGCATAATTATCATCCGCGGCAAGACATATATAAATCGGTCTCATATCAAAACCCTCCACGAATAAAATGATAAGGTTCAACATGGTATAAATACTTCATTTTCAAAAGAAAGGCTTTTCTTTTCCACCGTTGGATAGAAAAGAGTTTATCTTTCCAAGTTATCCTTGACTGCTTTCTATCGCTTTTAATTTTTTCAGCATATGCCATATTAAGTTGAACAGACGAAGCTCTTTCAATTGCTTCTTGTTTTAGCTCCACTGGAAGAAATATGTTGGGGGCTATTAAAAACGAATTTCCTAGACGACTTAGGTAACATGTATCCATCTTCCTTTTTTGAAAATGTACATATGCAATCTCGGTCCTATTCTCTCCTTCATTGGTAAGAACAACATCAAATAGTTTACCATTTTCCCAAGCAAAATATTGTTTAACATCAACAGTATCATCAGTTTCATCAAGATAAGTATATATTTTTCGAAAAGTATAAAAGAAGACATCAAGATCTGCAAAAACGGGTGCCTCATACACTTTTAATTTGCATTGCTTAGCTATTCTTGAAACGCCATACGGATACTCATCAAAATTATTCCAAATTTTCCTGCAACTAAATGCATCTTTATAGTAAATGCAATCCAAGCGTTTTAACTCAAACAGTCTGTTTACAGATAAAGAGTTCTTGTACAGACACAAATGTCCATGCGAAAAAATTTTTTCATTCTTTTGAAGAATCTCATCAGTAATGAATTTACTTAAATCGCCAAAAATCAAGTCGACATCACAGTGTCCCCAAAAATCATATTCATTCAAAAGTTCTTCAAAAATATATCCGTAAGCAGGTTTGAATGTACACAAGTCATATGGTTCCTGAATAGCGATTTTAAACGAGAATTTATTTTGAATCTTATTTACAACTTCTTTAAACGTGCATTTAACAATCTTAATGTTTGGGCTATTAGATTTAATATTGTTATCAGTTAGAATAATAAAATCTATTATTTTGTTTTTTTCTGCGGACTCAAGCCAAAGACTAAAGTAGTTTGGTAAGTTTCCGAAATAAGGAATTAGTAATCCTATTTTTTTCATCTGCTTTCCTCAACAAATTTATATATTTTCATCATTTTTTCAGCGCACTCTTTCGAGTTTTGTCCAGCCTCGATGATTTTTTTCTTTGCATCCTCCCTGTGATAATTTAGAGCACAGGTTTCAATTGATTTAGCCCATATATCTGCAGTATTCTCAATCGGCAAAAAGTATACATAGTCGGTAGCCTGTGCTTCTTTAACAATATTATCTGAAAAAAAACATGGCAGTCCACTGGCTTGGGCCTCAAAGCCAACAATTGGATTTCCTTCATACAGCGAAGGAAGTATAAAAACATCCATAGCAGAGTACATAAGAGATGTATTGTTACATACACCATAAAATATTATATTGTCTTCAATTTTTAAATCCGTTGCTCTTTTTTTCACCGCCTCTTCTAATGCACCCGTTCCTATCCATAAAAACTTATACTTTATTTTGTTGATCTTTAGTTGGTTCAAAATGTCTAAAATAAACATCGGATTTTTTTGCGATGACATACGGCCAACTGTTCCGATTAACAGAGTTCCTTCTGGGCACTCTAGTTCTTTTCTCACCTTTTTACGATTTTCTATAGAAAACTTAAATGCATCGGCCTCTATTCCACAGTATACAACTTTATGTGGGCATTTATTTAGTATATTAGATGAAAACATCCATGTAATAGCTCGTTCGGAACACCCCAAACAATAATCAGGTTTATGCAACCCAATGTTTTTCATCATTCGATGCACAAATAGTTTTAAACCTTTATGCGGAGGGTCAACACTATCTCCATGACAATGTACAACAACCTTAACACCCGGAAAAGTTCTTTTAATTAGCCAGCAATAAAGTAAAATATCCGCTGTTGTCCCATTAATATGGACAATTTCACATGAGATCTCCTGAACGTATTTCAAAACAGTAAGCATTCTATTTTTTAGCCGGTGAATCGGTGTTGCGCCAATATTTACGGGTGCATCTAAAACACATCCTCCATACTTGTCGAACTCATCTGTAAAAATTGCTTTGCTCTTTGTTGGACGCAGTGGCAAAACCACATACTGGTAATCATTTTCCATGTATTTTTGAAAATTCGTAATATATCTTTCCACTCCTCCACTTCCCCATGCAGATACAATTTGTAAAATTTTCTTCAATTCCGTCTTACCTTCTTTCCAAGCAAAAAGCCAAATTTTGCGTTAATAATATATACAACAGGCATTAATGTTAACACAATAAACAGCAGTCCAATTATTCCCACAACGATTGAAGTAATATCACTCAAATTATCTCCAATCGTTTTCCTAACAATAAAAGTAAAAGCACTTCCAACTTTCCCATGCAATCCATAATATAGTAATGTGTTCTTCCCAACAAACACTAACCATTTACAAGGTTTTACAGACTTTGCAAATAAAATAATCATCCATACAGAAATAATAGAAAGCAAATAATACATAAGAATACTATTTCCATAATAGTAGAATGTTATAGCGTTTCCTCCAATACAGTATCGGTCAAAAGCAAAACATATAATGTACAAGCAGATACTTAATGGAAGGTATTTTTCATTCATAATCTTTATTGTGCTCTCTTTTTCATGTTGGTGAATAAGATATCCCATACTTAAAAAGAAACAAGAGGAACCCCACATTTGAATATGCCATGGTAACCTCATATCATTTGTTAGTAATGAAAACGCAACACTTATTAAGCTTACAATAAATGACACCAATGCAATTCTATTTGTGCTTCTTGCTAAAAGTACTATGAGATAAAATACAATTTCTGAACCAAATAGACATACAAAAAACCATCCTTCATCTCCCTTTCCTCTTATTTGAAGGAAAAAATCCATCAATTGGGAGGAAATCCCCCCCCCATGGACATTAAACGACAGTATCAATCTCGATACAATTGTTAACATTCCCATCCAAAACCATGGCAATAAAATTGTTCTTACTTTTTTATAAAGGAAGGATATAAATGAATTTTCCAAGTGGAAAGTATATCCTGACGCAAAAAGAAAGGCTGACAGGAAAAAGGGTGCATAGCACGTTGCGACGTTATCTGGAAAGAAGGGAAAGTGTCCGATCATTGTGCATAACATACAGATCCCTTTTAATACATCTAACCAAACTATTCGCCTTCCGGCCATATTTAAAGTTACATTTTCTTTCATGTTAACTTGCCCTCCTTGATCCAGTTATTATATTATACAAGTCAGGACTTACTTTCTCTATGGCACCACCCAAAATAATTAATCCAAAACATACCAAAACTGGAATCGCAAAAAAGCTTAACAAAACAAATCCTTGACTATATGGTACAATCTTTTCTACCAGTTTTCTCAAAAAGAGTAACGTCCATTCGTGAGCACAGAACACAAAAAAAGTCTTAGCTTCACAATATTTTAATACTCTTTTTTGTTTCTTACTGTGCAAGTGATTCATAATATTGACTTTAGAAAACATGATAAAAACGCCGCAAATAATAACCGATTCATGTATTATATAAATATCACTTTGGAAAAAGAATTCCAATATCGCCAATAATAAAACCGCTATACCATATTCAATAATATGGATAGATCTAATTTTCTGATTAATAGTTTCAATCCGGACGTTATATTTCACAACGTAATATCCCAGCAAAAAAAACAGGATACTTTGTGTCTCAATAAACCTAAGGTTGATTCGGCAAAAATACATTGCCAGAACAATAATTAAAGTTATTTTGGGTATCCTATCAGCGATTTTCTTAATTACATACGAAAGTAAATTCAAAACAAATAAATCTTTTATGAACCATAGTGGATATACAAATGGTTTGCTCCTCTCAAAAATAGCCAAATATGCATCAACCCAATCCCAAAAGGAAAAATCTCCTACTCTGTTTTCTGGATTAGAAAAAAACATATCCAGCTGTGGAATTTTTTGTGCCACCCAAAAAAACACAAGCCATAATGAATTCCAGAAAACAAATGGAATTACTAATGTTTTAAATTTCTTTTTAATGTTATCCGTCCATTTGAATTTTTTTCGGTACAGCAAAATGGCAGATAATACAAAAAAGCAAGGAACAGCTGATCGTGCCACAATTTGTGCTATTACCCAAATCACAAAATCAGCCACTGTGCTCATTCCCGTGCCACTTGACATATGAATAAGTACAACTAATAGCATACTGACAAGCTTTATATCAGAAAATCTATTAGATTCCTCTCTGGTCAAGGAGTAAATCTCTTCCATGTTTAACCTGCTTCTTTCTAACCGAGAATGGATTTAATAAAACTACAGACAACAATATGTTGGCGTTCATATATTGCTGTGCCCCATAAACGCCACTTATCATCGCGTTCCAAAGATATGCCGTTATAACCAACGCAACAGTAATTGGTGTAATTTTGCCACTAATATCTTTTTTGAAAAACCATTCTTTTAAAACGACACAATATCCCAGCATTCCTACTAATCCTGTTGACAGGAGTAGTGTGAGGAAATCATTATGAGCACTAATTCTCAACCCGTACAGCCTTTCATTCAAATTATATAGGAACGTAAATCCTCTACCAAACAATTTTTCCCATATATTTGCTTGTAAGAAAGATTCTATGTCTATTTTCCACCAGATCAATCTTCCGCTGCTAGTTGCTTCCCAAAAATTATCGGAAATGTATTGATTCTCTCCCATTAACACAAACCGTTGCAGTATTGAACTGTTCAAAAGGAAATATATTATCCCCACCAGGAGGCAAGGCACAAGGAGCTGTTTAAATTTATATGACCGTAATTTCAAAAGATATAAAACAATCAAAAAAACTAAAAAAGAAACCATATAGGTTCTGCTTCCAGTCACTGATAGCAAGGCAAACGGCAAAAGGAAGTACAGTAAATCTATTAACTTTAGCTGCCTATTCTTAAAGTAACATAAATACACTGTGGCAATTAAACACAAATTTCCTGAAAGTTTATGCCCTGAATCGCAAAAACCATAGTACACTCTTTGTCCATTTACAAAAAACCAATTCGATGAAATTAATAATCCTGCACAAACAATGAAAAGTAAAAAATTTGCTGTATAGAACAGCGTTTTGCCCATTAACTCAATTTCGTTACTTAGCATGATTCTTTCTTTTATTCCTGAAAACTTCCACAGTGCCAAACATGTTGCCGTCAGAAACATCGCATTTTCTAAGTCAATAGACAAATCCTTAATTTGTATTAGAATGACGACATCCACAAAAAAAAGGCCAAATAAAAATAGCACATCCTTTTTTTTCAAGTTCCTAACATATATCATCAATAATATAAATACTTGCATGAAACCCACAAGTTTTCCTGCCGGAATAGAGCTTGGAATCAATTTATTGATCAGCGAAACAAATGAATTAAGCATTATAAGCCAAATATAAACTCTATAATAGCTCATTTATGCTTCCTCCAAATCATGATAGAACGCAAGCAATTTCTTGTGCATACATTCCATACTATAATTATTTTTAATTTTTTCAATATTCTCTTTTGAAACATTGTTCATCATAGCTTCATCTACGCAACATCTAATCATTGCCTCACTCAGTGCTTTGACATTCCCTACAGGGACGAGAATACCATTTTCTTTTGTGACTACCTCTGGAATTGCACCTACTGGTGTACTAATGATTGTCTTTCCACATGCCATTCCCTCTAATATAGACATAGGAAGTCCTTCATCATAAGATGGCAAAACCACTGTAGAAACAGCTTTCAACAGTTCAAGTTTCTTTTCAAAATTTGCCCAACCAACTACCTGTATATTATCTTCCAGATGTTTACTTTTGATCAGATTTCTTACTTTATCTATATCACCGTCTCCAGCCAAGTAGCACTTAATATTAGGAACGGTCTTCCTAGCAACCTCAACGGCTCGAATTAAATCGTAAGTTCCCTTTCTCTGTCCTATGCGTCCAAGAGCCAAAAAAGCCTCTTGATGTAGCCTCGAATCTTGAATAGCTGGAGCCAATCGCGTCATGTCAATACCATTTTCTAGAACACGACAGTTCGTTAAATTGAATTTTTCTTCAAAAGCACTTTTCCAATATTCTGATAAAGCAATTACCAAATCTGCGTTTTTCAATATTTCAATTACACGTTTTTGTTTATGAACGGAGATACTATCAAAAAAAGATAGATATTGCGCCCCATGAATATGTAGAATAACTTTCTTTTTCCATTTTTTTATTACGTCTATATACAATCCCTTCCGAAATGTACTTCCGCGAGATGCAACATGCACGTGATAAAGATCGTAATTTTTTTTAGTTAAGCAAAATTTGATAAAAGCAAAAAACGAATAAAAAATCCTTACGAATATATTACCATCAATATAAGATTCATATACATCGATATCATACTGCTTATTTAGCTTTTCATCATTCACGATTTCTTCAATAACCGTCGCCATTCCACCCTTTGACCTAGTGGGGCTAGGGCCAACTATCAATATTTTCATTTATTCCCTTTCTTATGAACTCAGTCTAGATTCAACCAATTGCCTACCATAATGTCAAAATCATACGATGCAAATCTATCAAAACCAGCCCCATTAGTAAAAGTAATTTCGCCGAAATAAATCTTATCTTTCACAATGTAGAAATCTACTCTAGCGTGTTTGAATGGTGCGGATAGCTTTGCTGCATAATCCAATACCTGGTTTATGCAAATTGGCTTTTCAATTGCTCTTCCTGAAATTTCATATCCCATTCCAGCATTGTTTATACGATTCCATTTGCAATCGAAAAAGTCCATCTTGTGATTAGTAAATCGATCTGTGTCGACACGAATCATCTTAGGATGACCATTAAAGCAAAAAACTTTATAATCGCGAAGCTGAGTATCATCTGCGCTTTCAATAAAATCTTCTACAATTACTCTTGGTCGCTCAACCCCGTAAAACCATTCACCATAACACGGAAGGAATTTTGCCTTCAGCCATTTTCTACATCTGCTTATTATTTCATTCTGAGTTATTTGGAGCTCACCATTCTGAATAATATTGAATGTAGAGCCATGTGTAACCTTAATCACATACTTTTTTGGCAGTTCTGAAAATGGAATTTCTTCAGGATTAAATCCTTGCCAAATCAAATGATTTAAAATATCTTCACACCCCTGTTGCTTTACATACTCTCTCACAGCATATTTATCGCAACATTTGGTCATAAGAGGATTTTTCTCATACAATTTAATCCATTGCAGCTTTTCGTTATATGTTTTGGGGTTCTTTAAGTCAAGCGCATAGTGTTGCTTTAAAAAAAACAATATTTTTAAATCCCATTCTGGCGAAATTTTATATAACAAATTAAACGGAAGTAATATGACGTTTTTAAGCAAATTATTCATTTATAAACTCCTCTAAGCTTCTTATAATCCTGGCAGTATTACTTTTGTAACTTGCATATGTAGTTCTCTTAACTGTATCCAATGCTTTCTGAATATCGCAGTCTATGCACGGATAGATTAAGTTCAATTCGGAAAATTGATTTACAAGCTGAATCTGATGATCGTCCACATGTTCACCATATTTTTTCAGCCTTGGAACTGCAATGACTTTTTTACCTTTTTTTACTGCACCGATTATCGCGCCTGTTCCTCCGTGTGTAATTACTATATTCGATGAATCCATTATTTTATCAAATTCATCTCTGTCTAAAAACCTTTTGTATTTGAAGTGCTTTGGTTTATATTCGCTATACCCTATTTGCGCAAATATCTCTTCATCTGTTTGCAGTTCGTCTACAGCCTGCAGTAAGCGGTCAAACTGGAATTTTTGTGATCCTAATGTGACAAAAATCATCAGTAAATCCCTCCGAGATAAATTGCGTTCGGATAGAATTTCTTCATTGACTTCCACTGTACATAAAACCGATCAGCAAATTTATATAAGAATTTTCCCGTCTCAGTAGGCGAGTATATTTTAGCGAAAGACTCTATGTAAACCAATTTTTTCCCAAAAAGCTTTGCAATTAAGCATAACGGAATCATTGCAAGAACACCTGTTGTGATAATGACATCCGGTTTTTCTTTCACAACGAGTACAAGCGATTTAAATGCATTTGTAATCATCCAAACAGGGAGAGTCCACTCCTTACGATTTACCTGATGAAGGTAATACATCCTCTTACCTTTGATTGAAGCTTTATATTCTGTTGCCTCAGTTACTACAATACTGTCATACTCATCCATAAGGGGTTTTAACATAGAAATTTGTTCAAAATGTCCCCCAGATGAAGCAGCAAAACAAACTTTTTTCTTTCCCATCATTCTTAATCCCTCTGAAAAATATCCCTTGTGTACACTTTTTCTTTCACATCATCTAGACATATATCATAACGATTCGCGATAATAGCTTGAGACATACGCTTGAACTTCTCCAAGTCATTCACAACAACACTACCAAAGAAAGTGCTTCCATCTTCCAGTGTCGGTTCATAGATCACAACCGTAGCACCTTTTGCCTTAATTCGCTTCATAACGCCCTGAATACTACTCTGACGAAAATTATCAGAATTGCTTTTCATGGTCAAACGGTACACGCCGATTACACAATTCTTTTCTTCATCTGCTCTATAATCGCCGTGGCTGTAATAGTCGTAATAACCAGCAAGCTTCAACACACGGTCAGCAATAAAGTCTTTCCTCGTCCTGTTGCTCTCCACAATCGCCTGAATCAGATTTTCAGGCACATCTTCATAGTTGGCCAGCAGTTGTTTGGTGTCTTTTGGCAGGCAATAGCCGCCATATCCGAAGGAAGGATTATTGTAGTGGCTGCCGATGCGCGGGTCCAGACATACACCATCAATGATTTGTTTGGTGTTGAGGCCCTTGCTCTCCGCGTAGGTATCGAGTTCATTGAAATATGCCACACGCAGTGCCAGATACGTATTGGCGAACAACTTTACTGCTTCGGCTTCGGTGAACCCCATAAACAGAGTATCGATGTTTTCCTTGATCGCGCCTTCCTGCAAAAGTGCAGCAAACGTGTGAGCTGCTTCTACCAGACGCTCGTCCTCTATATCAGTGCCCACAATGATGCGGGAAGGGTACAGATTGTCATAGAGGGCCTTGGACTCTCTTAAAAACTCAGGGCTGAAAAGAATATTTTTGCTGCCTGTCTTTTCTCTGATACTCTTTGTATATCCAACGGGGATAGTGCTCTTAATGACCATAATGGCGTTGGGGTTATATTTCATAACCAGTCCAATGACATTCTCTACAGCAGAAGTATCAAAGTGCTGGGTGGACGAATCATAGTTTGTCGGCGCCGCAATCACCACAAAATCAGCTGCGCTATAAGCCATCTCCGCGTCGAGGGTTGCGGTCAAATCCAAGTCTTTCTCTGCCAGGTATTTTTCAATGTATTCATCCTGGATTGGAGATTTTCTTTGGTTCACCATCTCGACTTTAGACGGAACAATATCGACCGCAAATACTTTTTCATGCTGGGCCAGAAGCACAGAAATGGAAAGGCCCACATAACCCGTTCCAGCCACCGCGATTGTATATTTTTTCTCCATAATTCTTCCTCCAACAATTAACTTCTAACTTTATTTGAACTTTCCCCGGATTAGAGAAAAGGCGGATCTTTTAGCAAATTTCCATAGATACTCCGGGACTATGGGTATTATCTTTACCTCCACTGCTCATGAAACCATCTTTGATTTCAACAACACTAAAGGTAATCCATCTTGCCTTATGGCACGTATCCTGTAGCCATTCTGCCGGCATGTGCTGATTTTCAATTTTTTTCATCTCAAACACGACGAACAGCGGGTAGACTTTCGTCTATCCGCTGCGGCATAACTACCCTCCTCAAGTCGGCCAAAAACGCCCTATCTACGGGCTTTTTGCTCACTTTTCCGGGTAAGAAAATATGAACAGTATCAGGTAACCTCTCGGTTCTCTCTGACTTGTTCCTATTATGCCGCATTCAGATAAGAATTTTTTTGCAGTCCAAATTGCAGAGAAATCAAATCCGCTTTCTTTTTCTCAGGGCGTGTCACACCGTTGGGAATAAATACCGTATTTCTGTTATAGTTATCTTTAAAATACTTCTGTATTTCCCTACTCAGTACAATCATTTCATCTGCCCATTTAACAGCCATTCTTTCTCCAAAATGGATATACTTCGAGGCAAAACCGCCTTTCCATTTTTCTCGTTGCCAATCAAGGCCATGTACTGTAACAATCACTTTTTTTCCCATCAATCGGGGCAGCCAGCAAAAAGATGCCGGACCCTCGGCATGAATATGCACCACATCATATCTTCCAAATGCGCTGCAGATTGCTGCGAAGAAAGAGGCGCTCACGGCCGCCAGGCCTTTTTTCTCAATGGTTGGAACCGTCTTAATCTTCACGTCTTTGCATTCTGATTGATTTTGCGTATCGAACTCTGCTCCGCTTACATGGTGACCACCTCTATTGTAGCATGTCACTCTATGTCCTTCTTTTGCCATCCTGGTTGCGAGTTCTTCCACTACAACTTCAACGCCGCCTTCTCTCGAAGGAATTCGCTTATGGCCAAACATCGCAATCCTTAATCTTTTTTTATCCTGCACCAAACCAAACCCTCTTATATTTTTTCAGAGCTTTACAAATCTGCAAACAAATCTTGCTGATAAACTCCTGCCTTCAGCATTTGCCGAAAACTCTCCTTGACTTCCGGCACATCTTCCTTATAGGTCATCCCATACCAAGTGTCATTGGTTTTGAGAACCTTCACGCTCATCTTGCCCTGAGCCAGCCGCTCACCGATGAAAGTGGGAATCAGATATTCGGCCTTGAGGGGATTGGCAGGGACTTCCTTCTGGAAGAACTCTGCAAATCCTTCTTCCAGCATATTTAAGAAAGCCGGCGTCAAACCCCACATATTCATAGACACCAGAGAATCCAGATCCAGTTTGACGCCATCGGCTTCTGCGCCCTCAGCGGTCTTGATGATGTTTTTAGTCTCCACCACTTTGGTCAGGTTGCTGTCCGCGTCCATCGCACAGATACCACGGGTAACGCTGCCATTGTCCGACAGAGTATTTTTCAGCACAAAACCTGCCATGCAGGCATCTCCGCCCGATACCAGATATTCATGCACCGCACGGAAGCCCTCTTTGCCATAGTAATCGTCTGCATTGATCACAATGAAGGGCGTATCCACAACCTTTTTCGCAGCCAGCACAGCCTGGCCGGTGCCCCAGGGTTTGGTACGGCCTTCCGGAAGCTGACCGGGGATATCGTGCAGGTCCTGGAAGGCATAATCCACGGTTACACCGTGACCGGCACATACAGCAGCGATCCGGTCCCCGATGACCTCCCGAAATTCTTTCTCAATGTCCTTGCGGATCACAAAGACCACATGGTTAAAGCCGGCTTCGATGGCATCATGGATGGAGTAATCCATAATGATGTGACCACTTTCATCCACAGGCTCCAGCTGCTTGATGCCGCCGCCAAAGCGGGAACCAATGCCAGCTGCCATAATGAGCAACGTTGTTTTCATACAGTATTCCCCTCAAATTCATTCGAAATTTTTAAGCTTGTTAAAAGAGCACAAAATAAAAGGCTACCCTCCTCATACGCTTCGTTGCGTTTGGAAAGCAGCCTTTCGTGCCTCTCGCAGCTGTTCCAGAACCGACTGCCGTCATTTAAGACAATTGTTGTCGGCCCCAGCTTTTCAGCTTTTTAGCCCTGCAATTGAGCACAAGTTCATAGCTCAACCAGAAATCGGATGGTCAGGTATACAAATACCGCCCACCACACGCACCAGCACTACATGAAAGCTGTAATCCAGCCCCAGTGTCGAAACTTTCTCCATTTGGGAATCTCTTCAATAAAGGGAATCTCCAGCATTAGAGTTCTGATGATTTGGATTCAAAGCTGCCTTAAGATTACCGCGCTCACTAATTCTGGTAAGGAAGCCACTTCAGTCGTAGGAATGAACTTGCGACTAGGGCCAGCAGTTTTCTAAGGCTACTGTCCAACGCTCATAGAAGATTATGACGGAGCTTGGTCTGTGTTAGTAGCGTTAGGTGACACAAATCAAGTCAGTCCTCTGCCTTCTATATAGAAACACAGCCATCCATGTCCGTGCTTTCATCATCTATGTCAGACAGAATACGGTAATGTACATCAACTGATGTTCTTTGGCCTCCGTTTTTTCCTCTCCAAAGAAAGAACAGGTGCAATCTGTATTTACTGTGCATATTAACCATCGAAGTACCAATTCATTCATCATAGATCAGAATATTCCATCTTTCCAATAGAAATAAAGTATTCTAATATATATGTCATTTATATCGACCTGTGTTCCTATGATTGCTATAGGCTTTGGTCGATTTTTATCTTTATTTTTGATTTTCTAAACCTCTGTATCCGGAAAAACGGACGGATATATTGGAAAGATTTGGTACTTTTGTATTTTATCATGAAGTGACGTTAAGTTCAATAGAAAAAGCCCCTTTTTCATGATTTCACGTTTTGATCTCCGAAAAATATTTCTCCTCATTTCGTCAAATTATGTCAAATTTGCTCATAAAAGCCACGTAATACAATCAAATCTAGTTCATTTGTTGTAAGATCAATGCACTCGGACAGAAACTTAAATCGTAGAATAAAATGAAGCCATTCATAAGTTTCAAACTTATCAAACAAAAAGTTATATATATAATTCAAAAATAAAGTATAAATTGCCAATTTTGAAACACTACTGGATCACCGCAGAGTCACCAAAACTGATTCTGTCTGTCGCTATTCTAAAGTGGTCTTTTAGGGCTGCTTTCTGTTTTATCCTCCTCTCTGATCCACATGTCCATGCCCATACAGCAGAACAAAAAAGATCTTTCTCCCTGCTGCTTCTGAAGCAGCCAGAGCCTCACTAAAAACCGGACAGGTAGCTGCATTTGGCCACGCCTTGATGATCCACTCCTGGATTGCAATGGCCCTCCATATAACCCCAGCCTGCTGGCCGGAGCCAGTTCCTGTGAGTGCGCACTCCGTTCGACAGGCTCGTCTGGAAAGCAGCCGACACCGTTGACTCTCAGAGTGCATCTTTTTACCTTCAGCAGAAAGTCAATCCGGGGTTTGCCATAGAGAAAGCCGGGGTGAATTACATAAGTCCCGAGCTTCCAACCATCCTTTCACCACCTTGTGGGGGCCTGGCTGTCGATGTTACCCCAGCTCAGACTCTCATTTTAGAGCAAACCCAGAAAATAGAGTGAAGTCACCGCCGCACTGTACAGCAGTGGTATGATAAATGTGGAGATGATGAATATGCTTCACAATGAATCACGGAACTTATT
>NZ_NFKB01000053.1:0-19239 GCF_002160175.1 Faecalibacterium sp. An192 | reverse complement strand
TCCTGAATGTGGCTGTATTTTCTGGGCATAGCAAAGACCTCCTGTAGTAGTTTTATTCTACCACAGGAGGCCTTCTTTTTTCATTGTCTACTTTTACTGGAGCAGTTCAGGCCGCCGGTGTTACTATATTTCATCTTCAAACGTATCTTCTAAAAAATCATACTCGTCTGTAAACAGTTCTCTCGGCGGGAAACGCATTTCGTACTGATGTTGTGCGATTTCCCTTACCTCTGGCCGCCGGTCCCTGGTTCGTCTCTTAAGCCAGTCGATCTGCGCTTTGGAGAGCCGCCACGGCAGGCTAAGCAGACGATTGATGGTCATCATTTCAGCTTGCTTTTCAGGGGGCAGGGATGCGCAGGCTTTACAGATATGTGCTGCATGGCCTTTTCCCGAGAACTTTTCGTTTGCCTTATATTCCCCGCAAACTTTACAATAATGTCCATGCTTTTTCATACTGTGCCCTCGCAGCGGTTATAAAAGTACATCCAAGTACTGCCGTAAAATTTTCTCGACACGGAACAATTTTGCATCATGCATCAGGATTCGAAGATTTTTATCCTTCCGTTTGGCATACGCCTTCAATGCGTCTTGGAAGGTCTGCGTCTCGATGTGGTTTCGGCTGCGAAGTACATCACAGACAGTTCGTTCCATATCATAGACCGGCACATCATGACCAAAAGGTGTTTGCATGGTAGTCAGTCCAACCTCATGTAGCTCCGTCTTGATTGTAAAGACCTGAACGCCCTCGCTCTTGAGGCGGGTAGGGTTATAGCCAGTCTTGACTGTAACAGAATAGGCCAGAGGTTCCCGGTCGGTCAAGTCATGGAAAAACAGCGCCGTTTCATGGGAAAAGATTGCCTGTGGGCAGCGTAAATGTAAAAGATACATAGCGTCCACCCAAGCATCTTTGGAAAGATAAATCCCATGTGCCACCTGTTCCAGTCCACGAGACCGTACAAACTGATAAAAAACGGGTTTTGAGATTCCGGCGGCAACGACTTGCCCGGTGCGTAGCACACCGTCATTATTCTCTAGCAGATGATCCATCTGTTCAAATTGGCTCATGACATTCACCTCTCTTTCATGCTAACACTATACGCGAAATTAGCATGAAAGTAAAGTTATTGCCTGGAAAGCCTTTATCCATACACGGCATCCCGAATCATGTACTGCACGCCCTGCACCTTGCCCAGCAGCCAGAACACTGCCATCGGCAGGCCGAAGGGGCTGGCAAGGAAGGCCAGAAACAGGTAAATCACAAAACCTTCCACCGAGCCGCACAGTAACAGCAGTGCGACAGCCAGCAGGCAAAGCCCCGCGCTGACCAGACCCAGCACCATGCTGGAGAGGAACACGATCCCCGCGCAAATCCAGATGAACAGCATAAGGGCCAGCACCACAGGGGCGAACGCCACCTTCAATAACAGGCGAATCAAAAACCAGAATATGCTCATGTTGCTTCCTCCCGGCGCTGTGCCAGATACGACCTGCGTATCTCGTCCAGTTCGGCCTGCTCTTTCTCATCGAGTTCTCCGCGCCCTTTGGTGCGCCGGATTTCCTCGTAGCCCAGGCAGTCTTCCAGCAGTAAATCAAACAGTTCCTCCGGCGTCCGGCAGAGGATGCCATCCACGCAATCGCGGTCATCCCCGTTCCACGTCACCCGGACATAGCCGCGCCTGCAGGGCAGAACTTCTTCCTCCAAATCTTCTTTCAGATAGGATTGGAACATATCCAGAACAGCTTCAAACGTCAGCATTGATTATCACCTCCAGCTTTGCTCTCATTATCTCCCATAAACGTCCAAAAAGCAAGGATGCCGCAAACAAAAAAGAGCGGGAGGCAGCCGCGCCGCCTCCCACTCCTTCAAGAAATATTTGCGAGCTGCAGCAGCACAGCCCGGACGCCCTCAAGCAGTTCCTCCTGCCTGCGGGTGAGGTCTGCGATGTCCGCCTCGTAGATGCGGCCCGTCGCATTGACCCGCCGCGCGAGTTGGTTCAGATTGCTGCTGCTGCGCCGCAGAAGGGACAGCAGCTCCTTCAGTTCCGGCAAATCCAGCCTGACCGCATAGCCGTCCAGCGCCATCTTCCGAAGATAGGCTTCCCGATTGAAAATGCCCAGCGCGGCCATTTTGTCCTCAATCGCGGCCAGCTCCGCAGAGGAAACCCGAAAATTGAGCTGCACATCCCGCTTGCGTTTGGGCCGGTTCATCGCTCCGGCTCTTTCTTTTTGTGGGTGGCGGGCGCTTTCTTTCCCGTCTCCTTTTGTGCCTGCCGGAGCTGCTCCCGCACCGAGGTGCGGGGCTGACGCTCCATTTCTTTCCGCGCCTGGGTCACGAACAGGTCGATCAGTCCGGGATGGCTGCTCACTGCAAACGCATAGTTCCGGTCCATGCCGAAAGAATCCATATTGGGCGGGATGCTCACCGTTTTGGCCCACTCTTTGTTGGGATAAGTAAAGCGGCCGTCCCACTCCTTCTGCTGGATGGTGTTGGCCAAAACGTACAGGACGCGCTCCGCGCCAAACTGATTCATCACCTTGGCGGCGGTTCCCTCGGCTAAACGCCGACCATCATAGCTTTGGCTGATTGCCTGCTCGATGGCCTCCTTGCAGGCGATGTTGGCCTGCAAGGAAATCCGGTAGGTTTCCACTTCTCTGCACTCACGGGCATAATCGAAATTCTCCCGGTAGACCGGTAAGTCAGACAACGCGACTTCCTCCTCCGCGGCGGCCAGCGCCGTTTGGATTTCCGCTTCGGTCACGGCCACCAGCTCCTGAAAGTCCATCCCTTTCAGCTCGTTCTCGATCAACTCTTCCAGCGAAGAATACTGCCGGACATCCAGCGGCCTTTCTTCCAGCTCCCTCTCGATCTTGTATTCCTTGAGGTCTACATACACCTGCAAAGGGTAGCCGTCGTTGCCTACGGTTGTGTAGGCTACGTCAATGCGGCTCAGATCATCAAAGTCTGCGGGGGCATCGTACTCGCTCATACAGAACTCGTTGATCAGCTGTTTTGCCTGGTCCAGCTGCGAGACCTGCATGGCGTCGGCCCGGCTCTCGATGCAGCTCCAAATTTCCTCCATGTGGCTGGACTCCATCCGGTCAAACTCCTGGTAAATGTCTGCCAGCGGGGACGGCGATGCCAGCAGAGCCGACGCCTGGGCGTCGGTCAGGTCATTATATTCCAGAGAAAGCAGGATGTCCTCCCGGACGGTGTACTCATAAGCATGGTTCAAAACCTCTGCTGAGGGCTGGCTTTTCAGCCAGTCGCGGAATTTGTCCTGCTCCGCAAACATTTTCTTGTAAAGCGCCGTATTCAGTTCTTCGTTTGTCATCGCTCCTGCGCCTCCTTTTTATGTGCTTTGGGTTGTGTGGGTGAGCGCTCAGATCCGGCGGCCTTCAGTTCCGCCAGCACTGATGGCTTTTGCTTCTGGCCCGGTTCCGGTTCGGTAATATCTTCCTCCGGCTCGGGGTGGGCATCCATGTTGAGCAGGGAGTCCAGCTCGGCCAGACGGGCAGACTTGGCGGCCAGTTCTTCCTCTTGCGGGAAAGGCTTTTCCAACTCAACCTGGGCCGCATCCCGCTGCTGGTAAAGGGCCTGCAAAGCATTTTCTGCCTGCTCCACCCGCTCCGGCAGGTTGTCCAGGGCGTTGTCTATACGGGTCAGGTTGCCGCGGGCATCGGTGCCCAGAGAGACAAAGTGGCTTGTCTCGCCCCGCAAAATCGCCTGATACTCGTTGCGGAAGGAATCGAACTGCAAGTCCAGCCCAAAACCGCGGTAACTGCCAAGGGTCACCGCCTCGGCAGAGGGCATTTCCTGACAGGCAGTCAGCAGCCGCTCACCGGCAGCTAATTTGTCGTCAAAGTGCATCCCCCGTATCTCGATGCCGCAGAACTCCTTGCCCTGGGGGTGATTTTTTGCCGTCTCTGCATCCCGCCGCAGCGCAGCAATTTCGGACTGCTTATACTGGATGCTGGCCGGGAAATCTTTGAGCAGCCTATCTTCCAGCCGGTATCTCTGGCTCTGGTAGTCTGCTTTGAGGATTTTGAGCTTTGCCACTTCTACCTCCAGATTCGTTTTCTCCTTGATGAGCGGATTGCCCGCGCACAGGGCTTTGACTTCGGCGTAACTGAGGACCTGTTCGTCCACGTCCTCGCAAGAGCGGACCGGGCTTTTACTGGTCATAATTTGACTGATGAAACGCTGTTTATTTTCCAGTGTTTGGAACATATAGCTGTCAAATGTCCCCTCGGTGACATAGTTAAAAATATGCACCGTCTTATTTTTGTTTCCCTGCCGGATGATACGTCCGTTGCGCTGGGTCATGTCCGAGGGCTTCCAGCCCACGTCCAGGTGGTGGACTGCCACAAGCCGATCCTGGACGTTTGTCCCTGCCCCCATTTTTGACGTACTTCCGAGTAAAATGCGCACTTTGCCGGTGCGCACCTTGGAGAACAGCTCTTTCTTTTTTGCCTCGGTATCGGCGGTGTGGATGAAGGCCACCTCGCTCTCCGGCACACCTGCCGCCAGCAATTTTTTCTTCACATCATCGTAGATGTTGAACTGCCCGTCTCCTTTGGGCGTGGACAAATCGCAGAACAGGAGCTGGGTCAACCGATCCGCTTTGCCTTCTTCCCAGATGCGCAGCACGTTGCCGACACAGGCGTTCACCTTGCTGCCCGGGTCATCCGGCAGCATAGGGTTCATGAGGCGTTGGTCGAGGCCGATTTTCCGGCCATCATTGGTTATACACAACATATTGTCCTCGGACGGGTCCACCTGCCCAGCGTTGATTTTGCCCGCCCGTTCCGAAAGAGACTGTACCATCTCTTTCTGTATCTCAGAGGGCTTGACGAGCACGGTTTCAAACTTTGCCTCGGGAACCGGGAGATGGAGCTGGTCACTGGTCTTGATGTCGGCCACTTCCTTGAATATGGTCATGAGTTCGGGCAAGTTGAAGAACTTGGCGAAGCGGGTCCTGGCCCGGTAGCCGGTGCCCTCGGGGGCCAGCTCGATGGAAGTGGTTGTCTCACCGAAGGTGGACGCCCAGCAGTCAAAATGGGTCAGGCCCTTCTGCTGTAAGGTGCCGTATTGCAGGTAGCGCATGACCGTATACAATTCACTCATTGAATTGCTCACCGGTGTGCCTGTGGCAAACACCACGCCCCGGCCGCCGGTGAGCTCATCCATGTACCGGCACTTGCCAAACATGTCGCTGGACTTCTGGGCCTCGGATGTGGACAAACCCGCGACATTACGCATTTTTGTATAAAGAAAAAGGTTTTTGAACGCATGTGACTCGTCAACAAACAACCTGTCTACGCCCAATTCTTCAAAGGTCACCACATCGTCCTTGCGTTCGGTGGCCTTGAGCTTTTCCAGTTTGCCTTCCAGTTGCTTACGGCTTTTCTCCATCTGCTTGACCGTAAAACGCTCGCCTGCGCCGGCTTTCAGCTCGGCGATGGCGTTCTGGATCTCGTCGATCTGCTCCTGGATGATTCGCTCCTGCCGCTCGAAGGAAAGGGGGATTTTCTCAAACTGACTGTGGCCGATGATAACAGCATCGTAGTCGCCGGTGGCGATACGGGCACAGAACTTCTTTCGGTTGGCAGTTTCAAAGTCCTTCTTGCTGGCTACCAGCAGCTTGGCGCTGGGGTACAGGTGCAGGAACTCCTGCGCCCACTGAAGGGTCAAATGGTTCGGAACAACGAAAAGCGATTTCTGGCACAGGCCCAGACGCTTGGCCTCCATTGCGGAGGCGGCCATTTCAAAGGTTTTGCCCGCGCCCACCTCGTGGGCCAGCAGGGTATTCCCGCCGTAGAGGACATGGGCAATGGCGTTTTGCTGGTGCTCCCGCAGCTTGATTTCCGGGTTCATCCCCACAAAGTGGATGTGGCTGCCGTCGTATTCCCGGAGCCGGGTGGAGTTGAACAGCTCGTTGTACTGCTTGACCAGCGTTTCCCTCCGCTGGGGGTCCTGCCAGACCCAGTTGCCAAAGGCGTCCTTGATGGCCTGCTGTTTTTGCTGAGCCAAAGTGGTCTCCTTTTTGTTTGGCACCCGCTTTTTGGAGCCATCCGCTTCCTCGATGGTGTCGTAGACACGGACGCTCCTCAAGTTCAAAGTATCTTCCAGAATCTTGTAGCCATTGGCCCGCTTGGTGCCAAAGGTTTCGTAAGCAGCCACATCGTTGAAGCCGGTCTTGGTTTTACCCTCGATGCGCCATTCGGCGGTGGCGGGCGAGAATTTGACCTGAACAGCGTGCCGCAGATAAAACGGCACCTGAAAGGTTTCCAGCATAAACTGCTGGATGACCTTGGGGTCCAGCCAGGTTGCGCCCAGCCGCACGTCGATTTCAGAGGCTTCCAGTTCCTTGGGCTGGGCTTTGGCCAGAGCTTCCACGTTGGGTGCAAACTCCGGGTTGGTCTGGACGGCCAGCTGTGCAATCCGCAGCTTGTTGCGGACGTTGCCGGACAGGTACTCGTCGGCGGTCTGCCAGCCGGCTTCCGGGTCGGTCGCATCCGCGGAGGGGTCCTTGAAGATGACGCCCTGCAGGTCGGAAGTAATGCGCTCGTAGTCGCCCGGGGTGCCCAGCAGCTCGGACATATAGGGCAGATCTACCCGGCCCCGTTCCCCAATCGAGACGGCCAGCGCCTCGGCAGGGGTGTCCACATGGGTGACGCTGTGTTCAGGCCGGATGGTCCGTTTTGTGAACATATCCGCCTTGCTTTTCAGTTTGCCATTCTCGTCCAGATTCTCCAATGAGCAAAGCAGATAATAGGATGAATCATCCTCAAAGAGGCGGCCATTCTTGCGGTCATTGATGAGGCCAAACCTAGAGGCAAAGGCATCGTAGGCGGTGTTCAATTCGGATTGTTTCGCCTGGATGTCGGCGTCAGGGTAATCTTCCAGCTGATACTGGATCAGCTCGTTGACCACCCGCCGCAGCTCCACCATGCCTTTGACCCGTTCCCTGGCGTCGCCGCCCAATTCTGCCTGGGTCATGATGGAGTTTTCACGGTAATACACTTCACCATCTACCACCGTGTAGGAGAAGTTCTTGACGCCTGGGTCGGCGGGCAGGATATTGGGAGTGTCCTCGGCTCGTTCAGCTTTGGTGTGCTGCACCGCCCGGTACTCACCGTGAATCTTTGCTGTGGCCTCTTTGAGCTGCGCGGCCAGGTCCGCCCCCTCGAAGGGGTGGACCGTTATGTCCTCCCGTCCATACTGGGTGTTCTCGGTGGAAAGTTCGCCCAGAACCATGTCCGGGTGCTCCACAAAATACTGGTTGACGGTGAAGCCTTCCGGCGTTTTGTTAAGTTGCACCCAGTCAGGCTCCCGGTCGATGGGCCGGTCCCGCTTTTGCAGAAAGATGATGTCCGAAACTACTTCGGTCCCGGCGTTGGCTTTGAACGCATTGTTGGGCAGCCGGATGGCCCCCAGCAGGTCGGCCCGCTCGGCCAGGTGCTTGCGGGCAGTGCTGTCTTTGGAGTCCAGCGTGTACCGTGAGGTCACGAAGGCGACAATGCCGCCCGGGCGAACTTGGTCCAAGGCTTTGGCGAAGAAGTAGTTGTGGATGGAAAAACCGAGGTTGTTGTAGGCTTTGTCGTTGACCTTGTAGTTGCCGAAGGGTACATTGCCCACTGCCAGGTCGTAGAAATCCCGCTGGCTGGTGGTCTCAAAGCCAGCGACAGTGATTGTCGCTTCCGGGTAGAGTTTCTGGGCGATGCGCCCGGTAATGCTGTCCAGCTCCACGCCGTACAGCTTGCTTTCGCTCATGCTCTCGGGAAGCATCCCGAAGAAATTGCCCACGCCGCAGGACGGCTCCAGGATGTTGCCAGTCTTGAAACCCATCTGCTCCACAGCCTCATAGATAGCACGGATGACGGTGGGGCTGGTGTAGTGGGCATTCAAGGTGCTGGCCCTGGCGGCGGCATATTCCTCCGGTGTCAGCAGTCCTTTCAGCTCTGAATACTCTGCGTTCCACGCCGCTCTGTCCGGGTCAAAGGCATCCGGCAGGCCGCCCCAGCCCACATATTGCGAAAGCAAATGCTGTTCTTCCGGGGTAGCCTGGCGGTTCTCCTGCTCGATCTGTTTCAGCGTGGCGATGGCCTTGATGTTGCGCCAGAACTTTTCCTTGGGGCCGCCTTCGCCCAAGTGATCGTCCATGATATGGAAATTCCGGACGGCAGGTGTGGAGATTTCATGTTCCAGCTCCTCAATGTGCAGCTTTTCGATTACTACATCGTAGGGCAAGCCGTTTTCTGCGGCGGGATAAATTGTTTCCGGTTCCGCCGTCAAAGGTTTTGGTGGTTCCGTGCCCGCCACTTTTTCAGCATCCGGTTCAGCCTGAACAGGCTCCGGCTGGTTTGCCTCCTGTGCAAAACCGTCCTGCCCGAGCTGGTAAATGGTGCGCAGGGTCTGGGCAACTTCTTCCCAGGTGCGGGTGACTTTGGTTTCGTACTTGTCGTTGATGTTCAGTTCCAGCCCGGCTTCACTCCCAAAGCAATCCGCCAGTTCGCCGCTGGTAAGCTCCACAATATCGGCGAAACCGCTATAGGTTTGCGCCAAATGCTGTGCAATCTGCCTGTTGCCTTGACCGGCCTGGAACATCTCGGACAGCGTTTCCCGGGCTGCCGTGTCCAGCAGGCTGCCTTCTGTGGTCAGGGCTTCCCGGATGTCCGCGTCGATGGAAGCCAGCGGTTCGGCCAGAAAGTCGGTGATATGTGCGTTCCTCTCGTCCTGGCGCAGAAGGTGTTCAAACCGCTCCTTCGGTTCTTCCCTGAAAACAGGATACCGCAGCCCGGGCGGCAAAAGCTCCACATGGTAGGTGTCCACCTGGGTGATCTCGTAAGGGCTACCCTCCAAAAACACCTGGTCGCCCTCCCGGTAAGCAGGGGCCAACGGGGTGCGGGTGGGTACAGGTTCCTGCACAGGCACTTCTGCGGCGGCAACGGCTTCCACGTCCGCCATAACCTGCCGGATGAACGGGTCGTTGTCCAGCTTTTCGGGGTCAACCACCTGGCCGTTCACGATGCCGCGTTCGGCCAGGGCCTCCCGGATGGCGACGGGGTCGATATTGTCAAAACGGTCCTGCTCCGCTTCGGTGTAGAAGCGATCTTCCTTGATGAGCTGGGCGATCCGACGCTGGACCTTGGGCCAGGGCAGCACCGTTCCTTTGGGGCTGTCCGGGCGGACTGTGAACGGGGTGCGTCCTTCGCCGCCGTCAAACTCATGGGCCAGCCATGCGGCGGCGTCTTTCTCCCGTCCATGTTTTTCCATGTAGCGAGCAACAGTGTGTTTGCTCTCGATATTGCCGTTCCAAGCCTGGATGGCCTTGTCGATGTCCGCATCCGAGAGAGGACGCAGCAGCTCATGGAGTTTGGGATAGGTCTCGTCGATGACTTCCCGCGTCAGGCGCTGCCGGAACTCGGGGATATGGGAATAGAGATGAAGCAGTTCCTGATTGCCAGATGACAAAACCGCCCGCTGGACGGCTGCCCGACCTTCGATCACAGCGCGTTCTCGGTCGCCGTCGCTGCAAACATTCCCATATCTGGTATCCCGGTTGACCGCCTCCAGCACAATGGGCTTATACTGCTCATGCAGCTCCCGAAGTGTAGCTGCTTTGCCGGTTTCCCCATCCGGGAACGCCCGGACCCCATCTGCACCAAACTCCGCTTCATGGGTATCAATGGCCTGCTCCGCCTCGTGGTCGATAGAGCGCAGAGAATACTCCTGACGCTCCCCGCCGTTTTTCGGGACAGCGGAAATGGTCACATTATGTTTGTTACGCAGCTGCTCCACAATCTGTTCCAGCTGATCTGCCGGGACGCCGCACATATCCACCCGGCCGCCGCCCGGAATCGCGCGGCTGTGAACCTGAATCCCCAGCTCAGCAGCGGCGGTGCGGGCATCTTCACCGTACAGCTCGAAAAAGTCGCCCATCTGGTACAGGATCAGGTCATCCGGGTGACGTTCCTTGACGCCGTTGTATTCCCAAATGGGTTCCTCCTGTCTCGGCGCATCCAGATACTTGCCGGCGGCAATCAGAATCCCGATCCTCTTTGCTGCATCGGACCAGCTGAACCTCTGCTCCTGCCCCTCGGGATAGGAGCGCAACTGGATGCCTCGGGCATTGTATTCCAGGAAACCGTGGCTGCCATCCAGGAAAGTCCAGGTCTGCCCTCCGATGCCGTACTCGTTTTTCAAAAACTCGGCCCGTTCTTTGGGGGTGTGGTTCTCCTGGAAGAAGGCCACAATCCGCTCTTTGCCGTGGGCAAAGCCGCTGCCACTGGCCAGGGCCAGCGCAATATCCTCGCTGGAAAAAGAAAAAGCGGAGACTTTTTCGGTCTCCGCTCGCCGGTCGATGGCTATAATCTGCTCGGCCTCTGTAGGAAAAAGGCTTAACTGTTGATGAGTTCCGCCATCAGGATTTCCTCTGCCTGGGCCTTGCAGGTGTTCATCAGGCCCACCCACTGCATCGGGTCGCGGGCCTTCAGCTGCTCCGTCGCGCCTGCGTCCTTCGCCAGCTGGGGCATCATCCGCTCCAGACGGTCCCGGGCGGTCTCGTCCACCTCCTGCAGGTGCGAGAACAGGGTCCCGGCCAGAAGCATCCGGTTGTACAGCACCGGCCGGTTCTGCTTGAGGTAGGTCTGGCGCATCCGCCCGTACTTGCCCAGAGGCTGGGCCGGGGCCGGGTCGAGGGTCAGGTTCGGGATAAGATAATCCCCGTTCTGAGAATAGGTCAAGCTGTTCATGTTCTGCGCTCCTTTCCATTTCTATGTTTCGTCTGCGAATGGTGGTCTTGATGGTCCGTTCGATTTGCCGCAGCACCTGGCGGCAGCTGTCGCTGACCGCGGTGCCCAGCACCCCCACGGCTGCCGGGGTATCGAAGGAATAAATCGCCGCGAAATCGTCCCGGTCAAACCAGCCGTCCGGTTCAATGCCGCACCGGGACAGTAGCAGGTAGGTGATGCTGGCGGCCCCAGCCGACTTGAACTCCATCTCGATGCTAAGATCATCATACCCTTCCAGAAGCGATCCGTCAACGATGTCGAGGACATCCCGGCTGTTGTTGTCCCAGTAATCCTCCACCAGCCTGCCCGACAGGTTCGCAAGCTGCTGGGCAAAGTTCGGGTCGCTGACGCCGTAAGTCTTTGACAGCATCTCCGCCACCGGCTGGCGGAACTCGTAGGTCATCCGCCACTGGTCGGGGTCCAGGGAGTTTCGGCGGGTGCCGGTGTCCGATACGTCAAAGACGTATCGCAGGCGCTGGCTGTTATCGTCCAGCAGGGCGATGCCCTTGGAGCCGCGCCGGACATAGCGGTTCATGCGGTTATTCCAGATGTCGTACTCAGCGCAGGCCGTGGCGTCGGGGCGCTGTGCGTAAATCATGAGCTGGTCGGGGTAAGGGTATTTGTATAGTCTACTCGCCAGAGACAAAAATTCCGCCCAGCGCTCCCAGTTCCCTGTCAGTCGGCGGGCGGTGTCTTCGGCCAGTTTGGCATAATAAAGCGTCTTTTCTGACATACCGCCCTCCTTTACTCCCGGCCCCTGTCCTTCGTTTTCCGAGGTGGTGTATCTGCTTTGGGCTGGGGCGCAGTTGCCTTCAGCTCCCCCAGCACCGACTTTCGCAGGCTCGGCTTGAGGGGGTGCTTCCACCGGCTAAAGGCCATATCCTTTGGTTCACTTGCGCGCTTTTCATAGACGCGGATGCGGTCAAAGCCCAGGTCTTTCCTCATCTGCTTCAGAACATCCATGACCTCAGGGCTCTGGTTCAGAGAGGCCATCCGGGTGTAATCGTCCACCAGGTAGTTCTTGCCCTGCCGGACGTGAAGCAGATCGGCTGCGCCGGGCGGGTCCTCACGCTGGATGCCGAAGGTCAGCCGGGCACCGGTCAAATCCTCGCTGTTGTAGGGTTCGGTCCGTAATTCCTGAAAGCGGGCCGCTGCCTGTTCGTAGGTGTCGTAAAATTCAATGGGTGTGTACGGTTTACTCCCGGCCGCCCCTGTCCAGGTGGCCAGGTCGGGGATGATATAGAACTGCCACTTGCTGTCTTTTTCGTCTGCCATAGGCCCCTCCTTAGATAAAGTCCGGGTACAGCTCCAAGGCGTCGAACTCGGCGTCGGTCATGCCATAGAGCTTATCGAGGGTACTGTCGGTCAGGTCCCGCAGCTCCACCTCTGACAAGGTGAGATAAGTACGCATCTCAGTCAGGCTTTCAATCAACCGCTCCCGGCTGCCGGTGTTGTAAAGGGCCATCAGGTTGACTTCTTCATAAGTGAAATTGTTCATCTGCCACCTCCGCTGTTCTCAAATTCCAGGCTGAACCTTGCCCGGCCGTCGGCCTCGGTGGCCATCAGGACGGATGCGTTGTAGGGCTTACCGGTGCGCTGGCTCTTGCAGTCCTTGAGCCGGGCACGGCCATCCCGCAGCAGCTTATCCACCAGCTGCCGGGTCAGATGCTTGCCCAGCCGCTTGAAGAAGGCGTTGTCCTTCCAGAGCACAAACCGGCACTCCCGGTTGGAACAGAACCAACCTTTCTCGCGCTCGGCCACGTCTGCGCCGCAGTGAGGGCAGACGCCTACCACAGACGCGCCGGGGGCGGCCTTGGCAGGGGCATTGGGGATGTTGGCGTACTGATTTACAAGATGTTTCATCATAGATTCGATTTCCTCCATAAACTGTTCAGATGTATAGTTGCTGTGTTCGATTTCGGCCAGCTTTTTCTCCCAGTCGGCGGTCATGGCCGGGGACTTGAGCTGTTCAGGCATCGCAGCGATGAGCGTCCGGCCCTTCTCGGTGGGGATGAGGTTCTTTGTCTTGCCGCTGCCCTCGCGGGTCAGAAAGCCTTTCTTGACCAGCTTTTCGATGATACCCGCCCGGGTGGCCGGCGTCCCGATGCCCCGGCGCTCGGCTTCCTCTGGCATATTCTCTTTCCCAGCACTCTCCATTGCAGAAAGCAATGTATCCTCGGTGTAGTGCTTGGGCGGGGACGTTTTGCCCTCTTTCAGCTCAGCAGAAAAAATGGGCAGGGCCGCCTGCTCCTGCACCTCTGGCAGAATCTCCAGTTTTTCCTTGTCCTTTTGGGCAACATCCCCAAGGACGGCCCGCTCTGCTGCTTTCCAGCCATCGGCCAGAACGGTCTTGCCTTTGGCGGTGAAGACCTTCCCGGCGCACTCCATCTGTACCGTGGTTTCCGCATAGCGGTACGGCTCGCCCACGGCGGCCAGCAGGCGGGCCGCAATCAGGCGCAGGATGCTGGCCTCACCCGCGGGCAAAGAAGAAAGGTCAGCTTTCGCCATGCTCCTGGTGGGCAGGATTGCGTGGTGGTCGCTGACCTTTTTGTCGTTGATGACCTGTTTGGATTGGATGGGGATTTCGCCGGTCACGCCAAAGCAAGCGGCGGTCTGCCGGACAAGCTCGGGCAAGCCAGGCTCCATGTCTCCGGTCAGATACCGGCTGTCGGTGCGGGGGTAGGTCACCAGCTTCTTTTCATACAGGGCTTGGGTGTAGTCGAGGGTCTGCTGCGCCGAGTAACCCAGCATCCGGTTGGCGTCCCGCTGAAGCGTAGTCAAGTCGTAAAGGGCAGGCGGGCCTTCGCTTTTCTCTTTCCGCTCGGTCTTTTGCACAAAGACCCGGCTGCTTTTCTGGCACTCTGCCAAAAGCCACTCGGCCTGGGCCTTGTCCTTAAATCGTTCGCTGCTGGCCATACATCCCTCCATTTTCAAAAGTACATTATAAAAGGGTTCCGGGCGGAACGCCTCGATGGCTGCCTCCCGCTCCACCGTCATGCCCAGAGTGGGGGTCATGACCCGGCCTACATTCAGGGTCTGGCCGTGCAGGCACGAAAAAAGCCGGGAAGAGTTGATGCCGACCAACCAGTCGGCGCGCTCCCGGCAAAGGGCTGCTTTGTACAAAGCATCGTATTCAGCTGAGGGTTTGAGGTTTGCAAAGCCCGCCCGGATGGCGGCGTCCTCCATGCTGCTGATCCAGAGGCGGGTAAATGGTTTTCTGCAGTCGCACTGGTGGTAGACGAGGCGGAAAATCAGCTCGCCCTCCCGTCCGGCGTCGGTGGCGCAGACAAGGCTTTCCACATCGGGCCGGGCCATGAGGCCGTGCAGGACTTCAAACTGCTTTTTGGTAGAACTGCTCACGAGGTACTGCCACTCTTTGGGCAGGATGGGCAGGTCGGCCCGGTTCCATCGGGCGAAGCGCTCGTCATAGCTGCCGGGCGGGGCCAGCTCTACCAGATGGCCGACACACCAGCTGATGAGATAGCCGTCTGCTTCCAGGTAGCCATCCCGGCGCTTTACGCTGCCCAGGGCTTTGCCGATGGCCTGGGCGGTCGAGGGCTTTTCGGTGATGATGAGTTGGGACAGAAAATCACGCTCCCTTCACGATTTTGGTGTTGACTTTTTCAGGTCTGATACATATAATATATATCAGTGATCGTGCCATGGATACTTGTGAGGCCCATGGCCAGAGAGGGGGTTCCGCAAGGAGCTCCCTTTTCTTTTTGGAATTGAGGAAGTAAAAATGCCAAAGCCATTCATGACTTATGACCAGCAAATTGATAAACTGAGGGATGAAAAACATATTCTGATTCCAAACGAATCAGAAGCCAAAAGCAAACTAAAACACATCAGCTATTACTCTCTTATCAGCGGCTACAAGCACCTGTTTCGTATTCCTGGACAGAAGGTCTATAAGGAAAACACATCCTTTGACGAAATCGTAGCTCTTTATGAGTTTGATGAAGATATTCGCGCATTGTTTCTAAAATACCTTCTGCACATAGAGCAACACCTTCGTTCGCTTTTATCTTATTATTTCACGGAGAAATACGGCGAAAAGCAAAACGCTTATCTATTCGCGGCAAACTATAATTATACGCAGAAGAATAAAGCTGGTGTCGATCGTTTGATTTCAGAGCTGGATAAGCTGACGCAAACCACACAATACCCATATATTGAGTATCAGCGCAACTCGTATCACAATGTTCCTCTGTGGGTGCTGGTCAATGCTCTTACATTTGGAGCACTATCTAAAATGTATATGTTCTTTCCATTTGATTTGAAAGCAAAAGTCAGCAAAAATTTTTTACACGTCAATGAAAAGCAGCTTGGCCAATATCTGTCTGTTCTAACGAAATTCCGAAATGTATGTGCTCACAACGAACGGCTTTTTTCTTATCGCTCCAAAGATTCCATCCCGAATACCACTCTCCACAGGAAGCTGAACATCCCCCAAAAAGGCGGTACATATCAGTTCGGCAAATGTGACTTATTTGCAGTCGTTATTGCGTTTCGGTATTTGTTACCCGCCGATGAGTTTGTTACCTTCAAGAGATTGCTGCGTCTGCAAATCAAAAAGTTCCTTAAAGCAACAACACATATCTCTGAAATCGAGCTTTTGAATGCAATGGGATTTCCAGAAAACTGGAGCAAAATAACATCTTATCAATTATAGCAGCTATTGGATAAGGGCGGCCCCCGTGGCCGCCCCCATTTTTTCTCCATCATACTGTCTTACTCCTCCTCGTACCCGTCGCTGGCCTGGTATGCCTTGCGCTCGGCTTCCTCGTCAGCTTCCGGTTCCTCATCCGGCAGGATGATCTCCTCCTCGTCCTCGCGGTAGTCGGCGTCGGGGTCCGGCTTGTTTTCCTCGGCCTCGCGCTTCTTCTGCTGCATCTTCAGCCAGAGGTATGCGCCGCCGCCGGCGATGCCGGCCAGTACCAGCAGCACCAGGATGAACTTGCCCGCGCCGTCCTCTTCTTCCTCGGGTTCCGGCTCAGGGAGAGGCTCTGGTTCCGGGGCCGGTTCGGGTTCAGGTTCCGGCTCGGGGATGTCCTCCTCGTCCATAAGGGCCAGCAGGTCAGCCTCGTCCACCATGTTGAGGAAGTGGGCCGTCTGGTCGCCGTCGGCGGCCCGGTCGATGATGAGATAGAAATAGGCCCCGGATTTGCTCACCAGGGTGATGAACTGCTGGGCTGTGCCGTCCGAGAAGGTGGTCTGGTAATCGTCCACCACTGTCAGGTTGCCTTCTGGGGTCAGGGGGCCGGTGTCCTGCTCGATCACCGTTACCGGTTCTTCCTCGTCCGTCTCAAAGATGGACGGCGCAGTCGTTTCCTCGCTGCTCTCGCCGCCATAGGCAAAAGCTGGCGTCGCCATACAGCCCATGAGCACGGTCAGGGATGCCAGGATACAGGTCAGCTTATTCAAAGTTTTCTTCACGCGGTTCCTCCTTTGCGGTTTCCACGGCGGCCAGAGCCGCAGGGTTGGGGGTGGCGTTGCCCGCCTGCTGAAGCAGGGCGGCGAGCTGTTCGGGGGTGAGATTGGCTACCCGGACCATCTCAGCCACTTCCACTTTCTCGGCTTCTGAAATGCGCCGTTCCAGCAGCTCGATGCGGTTATTCAGTTGGATGCGGCGCTCTCTGGCTTTCGCCAGGTCTGCCCGCAGCTTGTCCAGTTTTTCGCTCATTGTATACCTCCGTTTCACTTGGGAATCCTGCCAAAGCCCAGCAGGTGTTTGTCCCAATAACTTGAATGAATATCCGAATATTTGATGGGGTCTCCGGCGGAAATCATCATGCCATCGCCAACATAGATACCCACATGGCTCGCGCCGGCCGTGTCGTAAGTACCCTCGAAAAATACCAGGTCGCCGGGCTTGGCTTCCTGTTCCGAGATTTTCGCGGCCTGCTGCCACAGGCCGTTGGCCGTGGTGCGGCCCACATCCCAGCCGGATTCATTGAGCACCCAGCAGACATAGCCGGAACAGTCAAAGCCAGTTTCCGGGGTGGAACCGCCCCAGACGTAGGGCGTCCCCAGATACTTCTCGGCTTCTTTCAGCATGACTGCAAACTCGGGGTCGGTGAGAGCCTCGGCGGGGACTTCATAGTCGATGCCTGCTTCACCGGAACCGTCTGAGCCGACCGATAGAGAGAACCCGCCGAACAGTTCCGGGCGGTTGCCCTGGGTCTCCTGCAGAATCTGATACCGTTCCAAATCGTCCCCCGACAGCATCCCGTAAGCCACCGTGTCGATGCCATAGTTGAGCAAAGTGATGTTCAAAATTTTCCACTCATACTCCACCTCAACTTCGTAGCTGTAGGTCTCGCCAGTGGTGGGGTCGGTACCGGTGCGGGTCTCGGTCCGGGTGCGTATCTCGATGGTCTCGGTCAAAATCAGCTCGTACTGCGCGTCAAAGATAGCAGACATAGTGCCCTGCACCTCGCCGCGGGTGTAGGCTTCGTGAATTGCCGTCAGCATGGCGGCCAGCTGGTGCGGGTCGTGGGTGATGGGGTCCAGGTTGAAGTTGTACTCGTCGTAGTCGGGGTAACTGGACGGGATAGCTTCGATCTCGGCCTTCAGGGCGGCTTCCATTTGGCAGTAATCGCTCTCCGCTCCCAGAATGTCCTCGTCCTCGGCGGTGTAAGAAGTGGTCCAGACCGTACCTGTCCCGCCCGGAAAGAACACCGAACAGGAGGTCACAAAGCTGAAAATGACCAGGATGACCAGGACCAGGATGCCACCCATCAGGATCATGTGGGCGTGGGTGGAGACGAACTGCGCTGTCTTGGCCGCCGCGGCCTTGGCCTTTTTGGTGGCGGCGCTGCGGGCGGAATTGGCCGCGCTGCCGCTCGCCTTGCCCCCGGACTTGCGGGCATAATAGCTGGCCTTGATCTGCTGGCGCTGTTTCCATCGGGAGATGGGGTTGGACGCAGGCTGCGCGGCCTGCTGCTTGCGGTGCAGCGCCCGGATGTTGGCTTTATCTGCGGCTTTGTCCAGCTTCTCAGCCTTCTTGTAGGCTTTCAGTTTCTTGCTGTACTTGGCGTCTTTCAGCTTTTTTGCCGCGCCCTCGGCAAGCCGTTCCCCCTCGTGGGCGGCCTGAACGCCGGTGTTCTCATCCTGGTTCTGCTTGTCGATTTGGCGGTGAGCCTCGCCGCCTGCCAGTGCCTCTGCGCCGGGCTTGCGGCGTTTGGGCTTGGCAATTTCGTCCCCAAACTCGGCCTTGCCAAAGCGAAGCTGGGCGCTCCGCTCTTTGGCCTTGTCCGTCTCCATCTTGAGGCCCCGCTTGGGCGGGGCGCGGGTGGAGAGTTTCGCCTTGGCCTTGTCGGCCCGGTCGGCGGCGCGGGACGCTTTCCTGGCCGCACGGCGGACGCCTTTGTCCGCCAGTTCTTCCTCGGTGAAGGTCAGGCGGGTGGTTTTGCGCTTCATCCGGCCTCACCTGTGCCGTCCGAGAACTTGGTCGTCATAATCTTATACAGCTCGGTATCCTGCGGGAAGCGGTCAATAAAGGGCAGGATGACGTTGCCGTAGAATAGCAGGCCCTCACCTTCACCGGAATGGGTCACATAGCTGAGCTGATGGGGTGAAATGTTGAGCTGCTTGGCGAGAATCTGCCGGTCACCCGCGGCCTGATTAAGCATGAGGATGAAGTCGGAGTTCTCAAAGATGTTCTCGACTTCCCGGGAGGCAAGCAGATCCTTCACGTTCTGGGTGATGCCGGTGGGCGCGCCGCCCCACTTGCGGAACCGCTTCCAAATCTCGATGCTGTAAGCAGCAGTTTGTTCCTCACGCAAGAGCAGATGGAACTCATCTACATAGTATCGTGTAGTTTTTCCGCCATAACGGTTGGTCGTGACGCGCCCCCAGACCTGGTCTTGCACCACCAGCATCCCGATTTTTTTGAGCTGCTTGCCCAGCTCCCGGATGTCGTAGCAGACAAAACGGTTGTTGATGTCCACATTGGTCCGGTGATTGAACAGGTTCAGACTGCCTTTGACATAAATTTCAAGGGCGGTGGCCACATGGTGGGCCTCTTTTTCTTCCTGCTTCAAGAGAGCGTTGTAGAGGTCCTCCAGCAGCGGCATTTTCTCAGGCTGAGGGTCCCTGAAGTATTCCTGATAAATCTGATGCACACAGCGGTCGATGACGGTTTTCTCCACCGGCAGCAGACCCTCCTTGCCGCCCACCACCAGTTCGCACAGCGACAAAATAAAATCCGATTTCAGGGCAATCGGGTTATCTTCTTCGCTGTAATTGCTGTTGATGTCCATAGGGTTGATATACTGGGTGCTGGTGGGCGAGATTTTGATAACCTGTCCGTGGAGCCGTTCCACCAGGGCCGCGTAATCGGCTGGGTCGGCGGTGTTACCACCGCTTTCCCGCCTAAGAACCGTACGTGACAGATTTCCCGTCATACGGCTCAAGCATTTCATCACTTTTTCAAGCGGC
>NZ_NFKB01000052.1:0-19517 GCF_002160175.1 Faecalibacterium sp. An192 | reverse complement strand
TTCGAGTGCCCGAGCCGGGCTCTCGGATTAGAATGCGCTCTGCATCCAGTTCCTCTACAGCCACCGTTCTGCCTGCAAAATGATGATCTGGCGAACATACTCCGAAAAAAGGTTCCTTTCGATACAAAGTCGCATCGTACCGGCTGCGATCGAAAAAACCTTCCAACAGCACGAAATCCAGCCGGCCAAACTCCAAAGACCGCAGCAGCGTCTGGGTATTGTCTACCGTTAGGGAGAAATTAGCCTCGGGATGTTCCTGCAAAAAGCGTTTCACCTGCGGCGCAATCACGAACTCTCCAATGGTTTTGGAGGCTCCTACCCGCAAAGAAACCGGAGAAGGGGATTTCATGGCTTCTTCTGCCTTGCGGCTGTTGTAGGCCAGGGAACGGGTATACTCAAGCAGCTTCAGACCCGCTTCTGTCAACCGCAGGATTTTGCCCTCATAGATAAAGAGCCGGCAGCCATAGTGATCTTCCAGGTAGTGAATGTGGTGGGTTACTGCGGGCTGAGTGAGGCAAAGCCGCTCCGCAGCCCGGGTATAATTCATGGTCTCACACAAGACAAGAAATGTGTTCCATCGAGGATCCAGCATGACATATCACCTATTACGTGGGTTTATAACTGTATAACAATTCTGCATTTTATTTTATCAATGATTGGCGCTATAATCAAGGTGTAAACATCAATGATCTGAGCGCACCGCAGCATATTTCTCCGGGAGAATGTTCGGCGAATGGCCGGATTTGTACCCACGGTGGAGCCCGCGGAAACAGATCATAGAATGGTTTCGTGCTGTTGGTTTGTTCTTGACGGTAACATGGAAAGGAAGCGTATGACTATGTACGATATCATCATCATCGGAGCAGGCCCTGCGGGTATCAGCGCAGGCATTTACGCAGTTAGTCGTGGAAAGCGCACATTGATTCTGGAAAAAGCCCAGGTGGGCGGCATCATTGGCAAAGTTTCCACTGTTACGCACTATACTGCCATTGAGAAGCAGGAAACTGGAGCTACATTTGCGGCTCGGATGAAAGAGCAGGCGCTCCAGGCCGGGGTGGAGATCGTTCAGGCCGAGGCTGTGCATGTGGCGCTGACGGGAGAGGTTAAGTCTGTGACCACGGACAGGGGCATTTATAAGGCCAAGCGTATCATTTTGGCAAACGGCGGCACGCCGCGGAAACTGGGGATTCCCGGCGAGAAGGAGCTTGCCGGCAAGGGCATGGGCATGAATGCTGCCAGAGATGGCGCCGCCTATGCCGGAAAAAATGTGTATGTGGTGGGTGGAGCCGATGGTGCAGTGAAAGAGGCCCTGTATCTGGCTGGCTTTGCAAAGCAGGTGACAATTGTCCACTTTGAAGAGCAGTTGGGGTGCATTGCGGAGTTCCGTCGAAAGGTAGCCGCTGCGGGCAACATCTCGGTGCGCCTGGCATCCCGCCTGCATGCCGTTTACGGGCAGGATCAGGTGGAGCGGCTGGAGATTGCCAGCGAGCAGGATGGCAGTATCGAAACGATAGAGGATCCCGGCTGCGGCATTTTTGTCTATGCCGGTATACTCCCCAATACTGAACTCTATACAGAACTGGCTTTGGAAGGCGGATACATCCCCACCAACGACAAGATGGAGACCGCCATTCCTGGGGTCTATGCTGCCGGCGATATCCGAGTCAAACAGGTTCGCCAGGTAGCTACCGCTGTGTCTGATGGAGCCATTGCAGCCATAAACGCTGCGATGGAACAATAAATATTGTTGTGTCTGGCGAATTGCCGCTGGATTGCGATTGTAACACTCCCCGGAACCGCTGCATGGTGGTTCTGGGGAGTTTTGCTATACCCGATCATCCAGCAAAGCAGCCAATCTCAAAGCCGAAAGGATTTGATAGTTTGACCCTCCTGGGATGGAGAACGTTCCCTATGAGGCAGCGATCGTGAAGGCAAATCAATAGATTATAGATCATGTGGATGGATTATCGGATTGCCTGCGCGTGGCAGCCGGGGAGCAAGGCCAGGAAGTTGGTGGAGTATGCGCAGAAAAGGGTGTTGTACTGAAGATGGACAAACTCCATTTATGATAAAAAGCGGCCATCCCCTGTATTTAACGCATGGCGGATGGCCGTTTTTTGTGCCAGTACCGAACCTCAATCGTCCCGGCGGGTATCCTTCAGGCAAAACCAGGACCCCTTGGTGTCCAGCAGACCCGCCTTTTTCAGTTTGCCGAGTTCAGCGGACATGGCGCTGCGCTCCACCCCCAGATAGTCCGCCAGGCCCTGCCGGTCGTAGGGGATGGTAAAGGCGGCAGAATCCTGTTTCTTCGCCTGCTGCAGCAGATAGGACAGCAGTTTCTCACGGGTGGTCTTTTTGGACATGTGCCGGATCTTCTCGGTAAAAGCCAGATTTTTCAGGGCCATCCCTTTCAGCAGGTTTTGAATCAGCTGGGTGTGAAAATGGCAGGAATGGGAACAGGTGGTCATGACCCGGCTGCAATCCCAAAGCAGAATTTCGCAGTCGGTCAGCGCCATCACACTGACCGGCATAGTGGAAATGCCGGCGCAGGAAAAAGCCTCCCCGAAGGTGTCGCCCGGCTGCAGGATGGACAGGACGCTCCGGTTGCCGTAGTAGTCATCATGAACCACCTGGGCCGTGCCGGTCAGAAGCACCCCTACCCACCGGGCCGGTTCTCCCTCCAAAAAGACCGGGCCGCCCTTGGAGACAGACCGGGTTTTGCTCCCGAGACAGGGGAGAATGGTATGGATCTCCTCCGGCGCAACGCCTTGGAACAGGGCACACCGGGAAAGCACCGAAAGAAAATCTTCCATAGAATCACCTTCCTGTTGGAATTCCAACATACACTTTGGCTCCATTATAGTACAATACCCACAAGCCCGCAAGCCTTTGGGCCGAAAAGCCCAAAGCATAGAGAGCCCTGGCTGGGGCATCCTGTCAAAGAGCATACAGGCAGACAGGAGCCAACAGCAAGCCCAGGGAAAACAAGGAGGTAACCCAATGGCAGCCAAAATGAAGAACATCAGCCAGGCCGAAGTCCTGGTTTTGAAGGATCAGATCGCCTATCAGGAGGGGCAGGTGGTCAGCAAGACCCTGGCCCAGAACAGCGCTCTGAGCATCACCCTCTTTTCCTTTGACAAGGGGGAGGAGATCAGCACCCATGCGTCGGGCGGCGATGCCTTTGTCACCTGCCTGGACGGCGTGGGCAAAATCACCATTGACGGCGTGGAATACCTTCTGCATGAAGGCGAATCCATCGTGATGCCCGCAGGCCACCCCCACGCGGTCTACGGCGAAGAAGCCTTCAAAATGCTGCTGGTGGTTGTATTTTAAAAGAAAAACGCCAGGGCTGGGTATGCCCGCCCCGGAACGAAAACTGCTTCAAAGGAGACAGCTATGGAACGTCAGATGTTTTGTTTTCAGTGTCAGGAGACCGCAGGGTGCAAAGGCTGCACCATGGTGGGCGTCTGCGGCAAAAAGCCGGATGTGGCCGCCATGCAGGACCTGCTGGTGTATGTGAGCAAGGGGATTTCCGCGGTCACCACGGCCCTGCGCAAAGAGGGCCAGACGGTGGCCCCCGAAATCAACCACCTGATCACCCTCAACCTGTTTGTGACCATCACCAATGCCAACTTTGACAAAGAGAGCATCGAGGCCCGCATCCGCGCCACCCTGGATGCCAAGAAGGAACTGCTGGCCCGGCTGAAGGACACCGCCGGCCTGCCCGACGCCGCCCTGTGGGACGGCGCAGGAGACTGGGAGGAGAAGGCCAGGACGGTGGGCGTTCTCTCCACCGAAAACGAGGACATCCGCTCCCTGCGGGAACTGATCACCTACGGCCTCAAGGGTCTGTCCGCCTATTCCAAGCACGCCAACGCTCTGCTGCAGGACGATGAAGAGGTAGACGCCTTCCTGCAGCGTGCCCTGGCTGCCACCCTGGACGACAGCCTCAGCGCCGACGATCTGGTAGCCCTGACCCTGGAGACCGGCAAGTACGGCGTCTCGGGCATGGCTCTGCTGGACAAGGCCAACACCACCGCCTACGGCAACCCTGAAATCACCCGGGTGAACATCGGGGTAGGGAAGAACCCCGGTATTCTGGTTTCCGGCCACGACCTGCGGGATCTGGAGATGCTGCTGGAGCAGACCCAGGGTACCGGCGTGGATGTCTACACCCACTCCGAGATGCTGCCTGCCCACTATTATCCCGCCTTCAAGAAGTACCCCAACTTTGTGGGCAACTACGGCAACGCCTGGTGGAAGCAGAAAGAGGAGTTTGAGTCCTTCAACGGCCCCATCCTGATGACCACCAACTGCATTGTTCCTCCCAAGGACAGCTACAAGGACCGGATGTACACCACCGGCGCCGCCGGCTACCCCGGCTGCAAGCACATCCCCGGCGGGATTGGGGAACAGAAGGACTTCTCGGCCCTCATCGAGCACGCCAAGAAGTGCGCTCCTCCTACCGAGATCGAGACCGGCGAGATCATCGGCGGCTTTGCCCACGCCCAGGTCTTTGCCCTGGCGGACAAGGTGGTGGATGCCGTCAAGAGCGGCGCCATCAAGAAGTTTGTGGTGATGGGCGGCTGCGACGGCCGGGCCAAGAGCCGGGAGTACTACACCGAGTTTGCCAAAGCCCTGCCCAAGGATACCGTCATCCTCACCGCCGGCTGCGCCAAGTACAAGTACAACAAGCTGCCCCTGGGTGACATCAACGGCATCCCCCGTGTGCTGGATGCGGGGCAGTGCAACGATTCCTACTCTCTGGCAGTGATTGCCCTCAAGCTGAAGGAGGTCTTCGGCCTGGAGGATATCAACGACCTGCCCATCATTTACAACATCGCCTGGTATGAGCAGAAGGCGGTCATCGTGCTGCTGGCTCTGCTGTACCTGGGTGTCAAGAACATCCACCTGGGTCCCACTCTGCCCGCCTTCCTCAGCCCCAACGTGGCCAAAGTTCTGGTAGAGAACTTCGGTATCGCAGGCATCGGCACCGTGGAGGAGGACATGAAGCTTTTCTTCGGCGAAAACGCCTGAGCCAAAGGCTTCCGATGCCCCCATTATCGAAATACAAATGGATCATGAGTGGCGCAGCGTCAGCGGCGCCGCTCTTTTTATTTGCCAAGCATGAGATCCAATACATTTATGGAACAGGCGATCCAACCACTGTTTTGCAATCCGTGTTGCAAAATGGCGGTCTTTTTTGCTTGGCGGGAGAAAAAATTTGAAGAATAAATCCAGAATGAGGGGAAAGCATCGCGGAGAAACGCCGGTTGTGATACCCTAATGCCAGCAGAAAACACCACCAAAACAAAGGAAAGGATGTGTATCATGAAACCATTGCAGACCGAGTTCCCTGCGGACTTCCTCTGGGGCGGAGCCATCGCGGCCAACCAGGCGGAAGGCGCCTACGAGGCCGACGGCAAAGGGCTGAGCATTGCGGATTGCTTTCCCCATGGCATCAAGCATGGAGCGGACATTCCCCCGAAAGAGGGGACATTTTACCCCAGCCATCAGGCCATTGATTTCTACCATCACTATAAAGAGGATCTGGCCCTGATGCAGGAAATGGGCTTCAAGGTGTTCCGCACCTCCATCAACTGGAGCCGGATTTTCCCCAACGGGGACGACGCCCAGCCCAACGAAAAGGGGCTGCAGTTCTACGACGATCTCTTTGATGAGATGCTTCGCCGCGGAATGCAGCCTCTGGTGACCCTGAGCCACTATGAGACCCCGCTGCACCTGGTGGAAGCCTACGGCAGCTGGCGCAGCCGCAAGCTGATCGACTTTTTCCTCCGGTACTGTGAGGTTGTGTTCCGCCGGTACAAGGACAAGGTGAAATACTGGCTGACCTTCAATGAGATCAACAATATGCGCCGGATGCCCGGCGCAGCCGGCGGCATTTTCTTCCGGGAAGGGGAGAACCATCAGCAGGCAGTGTACCAGGCCAGCCATCATATGTTTGTAGCCAACAGTCTGGCCATCAAGCTGTGCCATGAGATCATTCCCGACGCAAAAATCGGCTGCATGCTCTCCCTCAGCAACACCTACCCCCACACCTGCAGGCCGGAGGACGTGTTTGAGACCATGGAGCTCCGCCGGCGGTCCCTGCTGTTCGGCGATGTAATGATCCGGGGCGCCTATCCCGCCTATATGGCCCGCATCTGGGACGAGGAAAAGGTCCATGTGGAGATGGAGCCGGGGGATGAAAAAATCCTGAAACAGTACACTTCCGACTTCCTGGGCTTCAGCTATTACCGCACCTCCACCCATGAGTACGGCCAGCCCTTCTGCGGCGACACCGGCGGCGACCAGGGAACCCCCAACCCCTATCTGGAAACCACCCCCTGGGGCTGGCAGATTGACCCGCTGGGCCTGCGCTATACCCTGAACGAGCTGTACGACCGCTGGCAGATCCCTCTTTTCGTGGTGGAAAACGGCCTGGGCCAGGTGGACGTGCCGGATGAAAAGGGAGAGATCCACGACGACTACCGAATCGACTATCTGCGCCGCCACCTGCAGGCCCTCAAAGACGCCATCCGGGACGGGGTGGAGGTGATGGGCTACACCTACTGGGGCCCCATTGATATTGTCTCGGCCGGCACCGGCGAGATGAAAAAACGGTACGGTTTCGTGTATGTGGACCGGGACAATGAGGGTCATGGAACCATGGCCCGGCGGAAAAAAGATTCCTTTGCTTACTACGCCCATGTCATTGCCACCAATGGCGCAGAGCTGTAAAGAGGAGGCGTTTTTGGATGAACTATGCAGAAGAATCTCTGGAACTCCACCGCCGGGTGCGGGGCAAACTGGAAGTGACTACCCGGGTGCCCACCGACAGCCGGGAAGCCCTTTCTCTGGCCTATACCCCCGGCGTGGCGGCGCCTTGCCTGGCCATTCAGAAAGACCCCGCTCAGAGCTATGAGCTGACCCGCCGCTGGAACACCGTGGCAGTGGTTACCGACGGCACCGCCGTGCTGGGCCTGGGGGACATCGGGCCCGAAGCCGGTATGCCGGTGATGGAAGGCAAATGCGTCCTGTTCAAGAATTTCGGCGGGGTGGATGCCATCCCTCTCTGCATCCGCAGCAAGGATGTGGACGAAATTGTCCGCACCGTCAGCCTGCTGGCCGGCAGCTTCGGCGGCATCAATCTGGAGGATATCTCGGCGCCCCGGTGCTTTGAAATTGAGCAGAAACTCCAGGCTGCATGCGATATTCCGGTGTTCCACGACGACCAGCACGGCACCGCCATCGTGGTCAGCGCAGCCCTCATCAATGCCCTGCAGCTGACCGGCAAAAAGATGGAGGAAATCCGTGTGGTTCAGAACGGCCCCGGCGCAGCCGGTACCGCCATCATCAAGATGCTGCAGAGCATGGGGGTACAGGATATTGTGGCAGTGGATGAACACGGCGTCCTCTATCCCGGCCGCCCCGCAGGGCTGGCGGGCCATAAGGCAGCGCTGGCAGAAGTCACCAACCCCCGCCGTCTGACCGGCGGCCTGGCGGAAGCCGTGGAAGGGGCGGACGTCTTTATCGGCACCAGTGTTCCGGGCTGCCTGACTGCGGACATGGTCCGCACCATGAACCGGGACGCCATTGTCTTTGCCTGCGCCAACCCCACCCCCGAAATCGACCCCGCCCTGGCGAAAGAGGCGGGCGCGGCGGTGGTCTGCACCGGCCGCAGCGATTATCCCAACCAGGTCAACAATGTGCTGGTTTTCCCGGGTCTGTTCCGGGGCGTTCTGGATGCCCGGGCCAGCCGGGTCACCGAGGGAATGAAGATTGCGGCGGCCCATGCCATTGCCGACCTGATCCCTGCATCCGAACTGCACAGCGAAAACATCCTGCCGCTGGCCTTTGACAGCCGGGTCCGGGATGCAGTGGCCTCGGCAGTGGCCCAGGCGGCCCGCGCCGACGGCGTGGCCCGGGTTTAAGTCAGGTCCTCCGCTGGTTTTTCAGGCAGGAAGGTGTAATAATAATCCCGCTCGGTTTTTCGCTTGGAAAAGGCCGCCAGATTGTCCTTGTTGCGCTCATATTGGCGGGAGAAAATCTCCCCGTACAGACAGTCCAGCAGGAACAGCATGGCGGTGCGGGAGGCAAAACTGCCCATTTTGTAGCGGCTTTCACTGCAGCTGATCCGCAGGGTGACCGCAGCGTATTTGTTGTAGGGCCAGGGATTTTCGGCGGCGGTAAGCAGCACGAAGGGGATGCCGGCGCTCATCAGTTCATCGATCACATAGTGGACCTGGCGGCTGTTGCAGTACTGGGAGATCACCAGGGCCGCTTCCTTCAGTCTGGGATTGGGGATGCGGCTGCGGGCCTCCTGGAAACCGTTCAGGGTTTCCAGCTGGGAGTGCATCCCGATCCGCAGCAGCTTGTAGTGAAAATCCTCCGCCACAATCAGCGATTCGCCCCGGCCGTACAGATGAATGAAATCCGCATAGGCCAGCAGGGTGGCCGCCTTTTGCAGGGCAATGACGTCCAGCGCATGCAGGGTGGTGTCCAGGGCCTGGCGGGATAAATTGTAAAAGGTGCGGGCGATGGCAAAAACGTGATTCCGGTGTACACCGAGGCGGTCAAGATCTATGAGGCCGCCGGCGGCAAGGCCGGCGGTGTGGTCCCGGATGACGACACCCCGGCGGAAAAGCCCAAGCTCACCGGCAAGGCGAAAGCCGCCGACCTGGGCAACCGCCTCATTGGCTTCGTGTCGGCCTCAGTCACCCCGCTGATTCCGGGCCTTGTCTCGGGCGGCATGCTCAAGGTGTTCCTGCTGCTGGCTACCCTGGTGTATCCTGCTTTTGAGGGGACCTCCTCGTATACTCTGCTGAGCCAGCTGGCCAATGTGCCGTTCTACTTCATGCCGGTATTTGTGGCCTATGGCGTGGCCAAAAAGCTGGGCGGCACCCCGCTGTATGCCATGAGCGTGGCGGCCGCCCTGGTCTACCCCGATTTCATTGCCATGTTTGCGGACGGTCCGGTGACCATTTTTTTCCTGCCGGTCACCAAGGTCAGCTACAACAGCACCCTGCTGCCCGCCCTGCTCATCGGTATCTTTGCGTATTACTGTGAGAAAATCCTCACCAAAATCATTCCCGGCATCCTGCGCACCGTTCTGGTGGGCATGTGCACCATGGGCCTGACCTATGTGGCCGGCATCACGGTTCTGGGACCTCTGGGCGACCTGGTGGGCGGCGTCATCGTTCACTTCTTCCTGTGGGCATCTGCCACCTTTGGCCCGGTGGCCATTGCGCTGCTGGCCGCCGCCATGCCCTGGCTGGTCATGACCGGTATGCACCACGCCGTCACTCCCTTCATGGTGCAGGCCTTTGCCGACCCGGGCTATGACGTCTTTTTCCGCCCCTCCTACATCCTGCACAACATGGCTGAGGGCGGCGCCTGCCTGGGCGTGGCTCTCCGCACCAAAAACAAGGCTTTCCGCGCTGAGTGCCTGAGCCTTGCCTTCGGCTGCATCGTGGCTGGCGTCACCGAGCCGGCGCTCTACGGCGTCAACCTCCGCCTGAAAAAGCCCATGATCGGCATCATGGTGGGTGCGGCTGCCGGCGGCGTGGTGGCCGGTGCGCTGGGCGCCACGGCCTACGTCTATGGCTACTCCACCATTCTGGCGCTGCCCATCTTCCAGCAGACCATGTGGGCCATGGCCATCGCCATTGCGGTGGATATCGCTGTGGCGGCCATTGTGACCGCGGTCCTCGGCTTTGAGGATACCCCCGCAGAGGAGTAACTGCCCGGTTTTCATAAAAAGAGCCATCCGTCCGGGATGGGCTCCCATATAAATCCTGCTTCACACAGGGCGCTCTTTCGGGGAGCGCCCTGTTCTGCGGTATAGAGCGAATGCCCTTGCTTTAGTGATGCCTGGAACTTTCTCCAACAAAATCCCCTGCCTGCAAAGTCTGCGGACAGGGGATTTTGCGTATTTACCGGGCTGGGAAAATAGGGGAGACTGCTTCTCATTCAACCGGATCGGCTTGATTTTCACGGAGACGGGCGAAAAATCCGGCGGACCCGCAGCCAATGACACAGAGGATCAAACCGCTGGGGATGAGAACCAAGTAGACGCAGGCGGCGAAGCGGTCAAACAGTGCTCCATAGATCAGCTGGCCCAGGGGCTGGGCGCACATGGAGAGGGTAAAAACGCAGGACATGACTTTGCCCATCAACTGGGCAGGAGTGCGGGCTTGGATGAGGGTGATGGAGTAGGTGGAAAAGACGCTGCATCCCATTTGGCAGACGCAGAAAGCGGCCAACAGGATCAAATAGCGGCTCCAGGAGCTGAGGGGCGCCAGAAAGGCAGCGCCTGCAGGCAGAAGGCAGAGCCCCAGCAGCAGGAAAACCGCGGTAAGGTGGCGGGGACGGAACTTTTGGGCCAGCAGTCCTACCAACAGGCCGCCCAGAATGGCGGCAACGCCCATGGCGCTCTCGGCAGCGCCATAGTGGCTGGCCGAAAGGCCCAGCACAGTCCGCACCAGGTAGGGGAATCCCACGACCACCGTTCCTGCAACAAAGAAGCTTGCCAGCGCTGCCAACAAAAGCAGTTTAACAATGGCGGGCTGTTCCCGGCGGAGGAAGCGGAGGGTGGCGGCAAAATCATCCCGCAGGATAGCGCGCAGGCCAAGGTGATGTTCAGATGCAACGGGAGGCAGATGGATCAGACATTCCAGCAGGGCCGTCAGAAAAAAGCAGGCCACTGTGGCATAAAAGACGGGCTGAATTCCAAAGGCGGTGTAAAAGAGGCTGCCCAGAAAAGGGGTCACCATGGACGCAATGGCGGACACCTGGTTCACCACGGCGTTGCCCTGCAGGACCCGTTCCTCCGGGAGCATCTGGGGCACGCAGGCCTGGACGGTAGGAGACTCAAAGGCGGCCAGAATGGACAAAACCACCAGCAAAACCGCAATCACGGCAATGTCGTGCCCTTTGGGCAGGGCGAGCGCGGCCAGCAGGACCGCCGCACCGGAACAGGCATCCAGCCCCACCATAACCATCCGGCGGTCGGCCCGGTCGGCCAGAATTCCCCCAAAGGGTGAAATCAGAATGGTGGGCACCATGGCTGCGGCCAGCAGGCTGGCGAAAAGAGTTGCTGACCCGGTCTGCTCTAAAATGTACATGGAAAGAGCAAATTTGAGGGTGTAGTTTCCCACCAGAGAGCTGATCTGACCCAGAATCAGAAAGGTGAAGTTGGAGTTGAAGAGTCGTTTGGATGTCATTGACGATACCTCCGTGGTTTCAACCGGTTGGAACAGAGAATCCGCGGCCAACGCGGCCAGCAAAGCGAACAAAAGCAGAAGAAGGGCCAGCAAAGCGGGATGAAAGAAGGTGACCGGCATCACCTGACAGACCAGAATCGCCAGAACCACCCCGGCCACGATGGCAGCAGGAACCGATTTTCTCCACAGGTTTACCCCGGCATTTGGTCAACCCCTGGGCGGAAAGTACAATGTCTTGCATACAGTGCCTCCTTTTGCTTGATACGTTCAGAAGGTATGTATCATCCGGAAAGAAAAGCGGCCTGCGCCGCGCTCTGCAAAGAATGATACCTACCGAATGAATGTATATGTTTTCAAAAAATTGCCTCTGGATGAGAGGCAACAGAAAATCAGTTTGGATAGACGCCGTCGGGGATGCGGTCGAAGAAATCGTCCACCAGGCGGCGCGTTTCATCGTCGAAGAGGGGAACCCCCATTTTCTCCAGCATGTCGCCGAGAAACAGGAACTTGTGCCGGGCCTCCTCCTTGGTGGAAGGAAAAACTGCCGGCAGCAGCCAGAGGCTGGTGAGCAGGGGGAGAAGCTCGGAGATTTCCCGGGCATAGTCGGTGTGGAGGGAGCCGTCCCGGTTGCCCTCCTCCAAAAGCTGGTAGTAGTAGGGGGTCAAAATCCGACGGTTGGCGTCGATCATCTCCACCAAAAGCCGGGGATTGTGGGTGAGGGGGATGGCCTGGACGGTGAGCTCGGTGCGGGAGGCGTCGGCCTGGTTGAGGCGGATCGCTTCCCGCAATTTCTGCAAAGCATTCAGGTCGGTGCGGCTGCGCACCGCCTCAAACGGGTTGTTCTGCTCAAACATCCGGTCGCCCACGGCGTCCATGATCTCTTCCTTGGACTTGAAATGATGGTAGACGGCGCCCTTGGTCATGCCGCCCAGCTGGTCCACGATATCCTGAATGGTGGTGTTCTCATAGCCTTTTTCCAGGAAAAGGCGCTGCGCCGCATCCAGAATGCGCTCTACCGTCTCCTCAGGGTATTTGTTGCGCGCCATACCGCAAGCCTCCTTGAAACATTCTCTTGGTATGTATAGAGTATAACAGATTCCGCGAAGGGAGTCAAGATAGATTCTGCTGGTATGTATAGAGCGGTTGAGCCGCCTTGACTTCAATCTCATCAAAAATGGAAAGCAAGCTTGACATTTTTGAGAAACCTGCTATACTGGAATCATGGAAAGCAAACTTTCCATCTGGAAGGGAGGCAGGAAATGAAAAATCGGCTGGAACAGCTGCGCAAGGAGCGCGGCATCCGACAGGAAGAACTGGCCAATGCCCTCGAGGTATCCCGCCAGACCATCGGTTCCCTGGAGAATGGACGGTATAACCCTTCCATTCTGCTGGCTTTTAAGATTGCGAGGTACTTCGGAATGAGCATTGAGGACATTTTCATCTATGAAGAGGAGGATGGAACATGAAAGAGCGAATGCCTTTTGTCGTGGATATCGTGATCGGTGTGGTGCTGATAGCTGTGGGCCTGGTCATGCGGGTGGAATATTACAATACCATGGTTTTTGCGGCTGGAGTAGGTCTGGTCTCGGCGGGAACGGTCCATCTGGCCCGGGTGATCTATTGGCAGGCGCCCCAGCGCCAGGCCGCCTACCAGGCCCGGAAACAGGAGGCCCACATCAACGCTGTGGACGAGCGCAAACAATTCCTGCGGATGAAGGCGGGGCACATTGCCTATCAAATCATGCTGATTGTGCTGTTTGGCGTGGCTTTGGTGCTGGCGCTGGCGCGGGCGCAGGCCTGGGTGATTCTGATGGTGTTCCTGCTGACGGTGTTTCAGTGGGTCATCGGCGTGGTGGTGTTCCGCATTTTGGAAAAGCGGATGTAAAGGAGGCACAGGAATATGAAAAAGTTGAAAGAGGGCTGGATTGCCGCAGCGGGTGTGCTTCTGATGATGGTGGGAGCAGGGCTGCTTGGACGGATTGAACCGCTGGCCTATGTCTGCATCGGCCTGGGGGCCGGACTGTTTGGCCAGGGGACAGGGGAGCTGGTCTCCCGCTGGGCTCTGCGGAACAGTCCGGAAATCCGGAAACAGCTGGAAATTGCGCAGAAAGATGAGCGCAACCAGGCCATTGCCAGCCAGGCCAAAAGCAAAGCCTTTGACATGATGACCTTTTCCTTTGGGGCTTTGATGCTGGTATTTGCCCTCATGCAGGTGGATCTGGCCGCCCTTCTGATGCTGGTGTTTGTCTATCTGCTGGTTCATGGGTACGCCGTCTACTGGCACTGCCGGTACGAAAAGGAAATGTAAGATTAGCGGGGAGCGCCGCAGGGCAGGGGCCGTCAGGCCCCTGCTTTTTGTGTGCAGTCTGCCCAAAAGAAACGGTGCAGTTATGTACGCTAAAAGTCAATAGAAATTTGCATAAATCAAGAAAAAACAGCAAAGCGCATAAATAAAAAGCGCCCCTGTTGGGCGTTTTCACAACAAAATAACATGGCAAGCCAGCCGGATGGGTAAATCTCATCCGGCTGCTTTTCTTATTCCCCGTCAAGCGGACAGGAGCTCTTTTTCAAAGAGCGTGGCCGCCGATTGCCACCCCAGCAGCTTGCGGGGGTAGCTGTTCACCCATTTTTCTGCTGCCCTCACTTCCTCCGGCGTCACGGTGTCAAAGCTGGTGCCTTTGGGGAAAAAGCGTCTAATCAGCCTGTTCATGTTCTCATTGGAGCCCCGCTCAAAAGCGCTGTATGGGTGGCAGAAAAACACCACGGTCCGCTTGCCCTTGCGCCGGTGGGCGGCCTCTATGCCCTCGAAGTCCTGAAACTCACAGCCATTGTCCACAGTGATTGACTTGAAAAGTTTGTAGAACAGCTTGCCAAAGCGGCGCTCCAGGCGGTTGATGGCCTTGACCACGCTGGCCGCCGTGTGGTCCTCCAGGAGCATCACAATGCCCATGCGTGTCCGGCGCTCTGTGAGGACCAGGAGGGCTTTTTTGGAGCCCTTGCACCCCATGATGCTGTCCATCTCCCAATGCCCAAAGCTGCCCCGGGCCTTGACCTCCTGGGGGCGGGTTTCAATACTTTTTCCGTTGGAGCTCCTGGCGGCCTGCCGTTTACTGTTTGCGGCGTAGTGGCGGCGGCCTTTATTGTGCAGGTGCTCCGGTGTGAGCTGGAGGAAAACATCTCCCCGGTAGATGTAATTATAAAGCGTGTTCTCGCATATCACGGTATCATAAACCTCGCCATTGTTTCTGATCTCCGCCAGGGCGGCCCCGGGTGCGTAGCCGTGGACCATGACAAGCTCCTCCAGCCTCCGGGCCAGGGCGTGGTCCTTGCCAATTTTGAGGTCCCGGCCTTTCTCTTTTAGAAATTCTCTATATCTCCGCTCCGCCACCTCCGGGCAGTAGACCTCTATAAACTCATAGCCAGAGGTTTGCTGGACGCAAAGGCCCCGGTTTATCTCATAGTATATGGACCGCTCACACTTACCCAGAGCGCTGGCAATGGCGGCCTTTGTAAAGCCCTTTTTGAGCATCCGCTCCAGGGTCAGGCGTTGGTCCCATGTAAAATGCTTTGCGTCCTTGTGGTTCATATCGCACCTCCAGAAAATAAGAAAAGCGGGGCGCTTGCCGCCCCGCTCCTGGTCCGCTGTCTATGCTGCCGTGTACTGCTCCAGCAGCTTGACCGTTGCCTCATCTGTCAGGATGTCCCCCAGCTTGCAGTCAAGCGCCAGACAAAGTTTGAGGAGGGTGGCCAGCTTGGCCCCATTGATGTCTTTGACCCCCTGCTCATAATACTGGAGCATCCGAACATTTAGCCCGGTAGCAGCGGCCAGTTGAGATTGGGACAGCCCGGCGGCCTGCCGGGTGTTTTTTAGCTTGGACATTTTGGCATCCATCGTGCTCACCTCCGTTATGGTTTCATCATACACCTTTTGGTGTAGTATGTCAAGAATAAAAAAAGAGGCCCGGATTGCTCCAGGCCTCTCTCAGTCCTCAATTTTATTTTTCCGTAGCCGGTCCGCCAGCTCCGCAAGGATGGCCACATCCCGCTCATCCAGGCCCGACACATTCACGGTATGTAAAGGCTCCATGCCCAGCAGGTAGTCCGTTGAAACAGAAAACAGCTTGGCCAGGTCCACCAGAGAGGATGGGGACGGCGTAGAGAGCCCTTGCTCCCAGGAGTTGACGCCGTTCCTGGTTATGTTCAACCGCCGGGCAAGGTCTGCTTGCGTCCAGCCCCGTGCCTGCCGGAGTTCTTTTATCCGTTCTGCTATCACCAGCATCACCTCCATAATGTCAATTATATTGTGCTCTTTTGATATGTCATTGTCACTTTAGGCTCCAATGCTTGACACAATGAGGGCTTAACTTTACAATGGAGATGCAAAGGAGGCGATGTCCATGGGCCTTTTGAAGCGGCTGGGCTTGTCACGCCCTGCTGCCAGTCCTGCTCCAGTTCGGCGGCCCTTGTATATGAAATATTCAACGGCCTCATCTGAAAAATACAGTATCACACCGGATGAGGAGCGTTTCTTTTGGGCTTTTGAAGATGCCTTAATGGAGAATGACTTAGATACCTATATTTCACTCACTCGCATGGCAAATGGTGCAATATCTGTTTCCACAAGTTCCGCTTACATTGGGAAAATCAAACTGCAAGGCCGGAAAACCTGGATGCAGTACATGACCGGCCTTTACAATGCAGAGGTGGAGGAAAACCTCCTGCTTGAGGGGTACATCCAGCTCCTCAAATATTGGGTACGGACAGTCAAAAAAGGAGGACGGTGTTGAGATGTTTGGCAGAAAGAAAAAGGACCTCCCCGCAGGGGTCCGCATAATGCACTATGAGGGGCTGAGAGGCTTTTCTCAGGACGGGCCTTGTTTCATGGAAAAGACGGATGCCGGGCTGGTGTTCCAGCAGGTAAACGGCCCGGCGGCCACGCTCCCGCTGGAAAAGGTGACGGGCCTGGAGATGCTGCCGGAGCGCAATTTCATGGCACGGTATCACGGCACAGCAGCCACCACGGCGCACGGCAAAGCCGTCAAGTGGTTTGCCGTGTTCCACTACACCGCCCAGGATGGGGAGCGGATGCTGGCTTTTTGGTATCTTGAGCCCAAAACCGGCGATGCTCTCCGGGAGCTGTCCTCCCAGATCGGAGCAGCCGCCGGGGACTACACCCTGTAAACGGCGCAAAAAAAAGCCGGAGAGGTTTCATTCACCCTCTCCGGCTTTTTTACTTATTCTTTGTTTGCGCCCATCTGGGCAATGGCCTCCCGGAGCTTGTCAAAGCCGAACATGGCCGCATAGGCCACAAAAAAGCCCATGACCACAGCGGCGGCCACCATGTACCACACAATGGCCAGCTCCTTAATCTGGCAGTAGGCGAAAAAGGCCGCAAGGGTCAGGACCATGGCGATGAGCACGGCCAGGATGTTGGTGGGCAGCTTGTCCCAGGTGAGCTTTTTGAGGACCTGGGTGATGATGTTGGTGATTACCACCAGGACGCCCACGATGCTGAGCACAGCAGACCAGTCAAAAATAGTTTCCATGTTGTTCTCCTTTCTTAATCAGGCCAGGGTGAGGTCATTGATATTTACGGCGGCGGTCACGGTGCCATTTTGGCCGATGACCACACGGGAGCCGTCAATCTGCATGACAGTGTAGGTGTTGTTATAGACGAAAGAGGCAAGGCTCCCGCCGGTGTAGGTCTTGGCCCCCTTGTTGACCTTGACCTTGGCACCCACGGTGATGGCCCCATCCACCTGGATGTCAGCGGCGTCCACCCAGCCATAGACCGTGGAGCCGCCGCCCGTTACTTTGATGAGGTGGTAGGGGTGCTTGGCGTTCTTGGCCACGGCGGTGACCTTGGCCTTGCCGGGCTTGCAGGTGGCCCCGTTGGTGGCGTTGGAGCTGACATAGTGCTTGGTGCCGGTAAAGGTCACCGTATCGCCCACAGAGGCCGTCTGAGCGCTCCCAGAGGGCGTGGTGGGCTGGGTTGTGCCCCCGGTGCTCCCGCCCGTAGAGGCCCCCGTGTAGTCCACATAGGGCAGCTTTCCGTGCTTGGTCCAGGTGCGGGTGTTGTAGCCCGCCTTGCTGCCGATGTTTCCCACGGCGGTGATTTGCACCTTGTTGTCCCACTTGGGGGTACACTCCACAGCCAGGCCGTCCCCGATGTAGATGCCGATGTGGCCGGACATCCAGACGGCCTCACCAATGGCCATATTGGCCCAGCCGGTAGTGCTCACCCCGATGCATTTGGTAATCATGGTGTCAGCGCCAATGTCCGGCACGCCGTTGGAGGCGTAGGAGGCCCCGCCGTAGGTTTTGGAGGCGTCCCCGTTCCAGCCCCAGAGGATGCCTTTGATGAGGCACACACAGTCAAAGCCAAACACCGGGGGGCTCTGATTGGCGGCGGCCTTAATCATGGCCGTCCGGTCCGCCGCCTTGTTGTAGGAGTGGTTGGTGCAGTATCGGCTCACATTTGCGCCGGTCAGAGGAGCGCCAAAGCAGCCCATCACATACAGGGTCTTGCTGTTCTTGGCGATGTCAACCGCCTTTTCAACCAGTTCCTTTGCGGTCATCTTACTCATTGCAATATCTCCTTTACTTAGTCTTTCAGCACGATTTCAGCAACACGGACAGCGACATCCGCACCATACTTGTCCGCAAATTGCTTGAGAAACCGTTGGGCATATTTGGCCCGGTTTTCATTCTTGGCTTTCCAGAAATAGAAACCGCCCCAGGCCCCGGTGATTGCCAGAGAGGTCCCGGCCAGGGCCGCCAGGGCGGTCACATCAAAGCCCAGATAGTTGGTGACGATGGTGGCCACACACAGCAGCACGGAAACGGTCACATGGGTCCAGATCAGCTTTTTTGAGGTATCTATTTTCAAGGCCCTCCTTTCTGGTCTGCCCGCAAAAGTTCAACAATGCCCAGCAGGGCTAAAAGAAAGAGTTTCATGGCGGCCCTCAATAGATGGCCTTGACGCCCTGCTCCGTCAAAAAGTCCTTTTGTTCGTGTTTCACCTTGCGGGCGTACTCAAGAGCGGCGTGCATATCGCCGTTGCAATGAGCGTCCGGGATGCGCTGGACGGCAATGGCGGTGGCCTCAGCCAGAGCTAATGCCGCCCGGGTGTTCTGGATCAGCAACACCTCATTTTTCTCTCTGGCGGCCTCCCGCTTATCCCGGATTTCCTCCCGCTTGGCCATTTTGCGCTGGAGCATCCAGAGCCCCAGGGAGGTGATGGCCGTGGGGATGCCCAGCAAAGTGAGCAGGCCGCCCAAAGAAAGTTCAATAACCATGTAGGCTTTCTCCTTTACAAAATGGAAAAGGGGCTGTTTTGCAACAGCCCCTTTTCGCTTGGTTTGGAGGACTTAGACCTCCACCTCCAGAGCCACCAGGATTTCCTCCACCTGGCTCTTGATGAGGCTGGGCACCTGCTCAATAGTCTTGAGCCCCTTAACGATGAGGGTAGCGTACACAACGGCCATACATTCCACCTCCTTTCTCAACAGGATATATAGCAATAACTCACGGAGCTTACACATGGCTGTTCTCCGCAAGCAAAGCCTCCACATCATCCCGGAGCTGAGCCGGGACATCATCCAGGGTCTTGAGGCCCTTTTTGATTAGATCGGCATAGACCTTTGCCATGTCTTACACACCTCCCAAAATCAGCTCATAGACTTCACAGAGCGCAAGCTGGGTGTCAGTCAGCTGAGTTTCCGCCGCTGTCACCTTTTGCCGCAGCTCCTCATTTTCTTGGGTCAGCTCCTCAATGGATTTCTGCCGGTTGTGCAGGTCCTTGAGGCTCACCTTGTTCACTTTCACGCCCATTACTGAAAAGCACCTCCGATGTTAGTGATGTAGCCGCCGGTGTTGCTGCTCCCCCGGCTCACGGTCAACTTAAAGTTAAACGCAAAGCCGTTGGCGGCGGTCTTGTTGGTGAAAATGTGGTTGTTGCCGTTCTTAATGTCGGCGGTGGCGTCCTCCCAGACCGGCTCATCATCCAGGGCGTTGTTGGTCACCAGGACCTCCAGGTCTGCATCACCGGGGATGGAGCCCAGGATGTTGAGCACCATGACGGTGATGGTGTCATCGGCGTCAATGGGCTCTGCCATCGTGATGGAGGCCTCATAGACGGCCTTGGTAAAGGTTACGGTGTAGGGGGTGCTGTCCGCCTTGGTGTCATTGGCCACCACCTTGATGGTGTGGGCCCCGTTGAGGACTTTCTGCCAGTTGGCGGCGGTGACACACTGGACCGTGTTGCTCTGCCCCAGGGTGGCGGTGTAGGTC
>NZ_NFKB01000051.1:0-19546 GCF_002160175.1 Faecalibacterium sp. An192 | reverse complement strand
GGTGGGCGGGTTGTATCAGGCCTGGGCCTTTACCTCGGTCTCGATGGAGGAGTGGCCCTTGGGGATAACGTACCGCACCGCCGGCAGGGAGACGTTGGTGGAATACAGGCTGACGTTGGGGTCGCATTTGATAACGGTCCCCTCGCCGCTGCCCGACACGGTGCAGGACACCGTTGCGTTGCGGGCGGTGGCTGCACCGTCCGCCGTGGATTCCAGATAGCCGGAGGCGAACCGGGGCACCGCAAAGCCGCAGTCATAGGCCTCGCAGTCGTAGGCGCTGTCGATCTCATGGCGGCGGATATGGCCGGTTGCGGTGGGCAGGATGGTGGTGGTCACCTCGATGCCCGGGAAGGGGGACCAGCGGCTCACCACCCGATCCTCACGGATTTCGTGGGAGATGGATACCTTCCGGACAAAGACGTTGTCGTCGATGACAAAGGCCAGCATGCTGTCGGGGGCGGCCTGGTAGATTACCTCACGGCTGCGGGAAGCACAGAAGCCGAACCGGGTGTCGTAGGCGAATTTGGCGTATTTCTCAGGGAACTGGCCGTGGCCGTGGCCCTCGTTGACGCCGGCGGGATAGGCCGTCACACGGCCCTCCGAGCGGGCCACCAGCATATTGGCGTGGGGCATGGGCTTGAGGGCGTCCAGCTGGGGCACAGGCAGGGCCTCGGCGGTCCAGAAGGGATGGTCGTCGGGCAGGGCCAGCAGGATAAAGCACTTCATACCCCAGTAGGGGCTGCCGGGGGCGTTGTACCGCTCGGCCATATACATCTGGGGATAGCAGTAGCCGATGGTCAGGATGCCGTCCCGGTCGAACATTTTCTGATTCAGCCACCAGTTGAAGTTCCGGGCAATCAGGCCCTTCATGACGCCCAGGGGGAAGGGTTCCAGACCGGCCCAGACGCAGGCCGACCAGAAACAGCACTGGGCAAACCGGTAGCTCAGGCTGCGGCCATAGGGCAGGGCTGCGCCATTGTCGTCAAACCAGTAGATGAACTGCTTGGCAAACAGCTCGGCCCGGCTGCGGTAGAGGGCCGCCCGTTCGGGGTCGGTGTCGGCGGCAAACTTGGCGTAGAGGATGCCGTAGTACTGGATGGCCCAGGGGATATAGTAGTCCTTCTGGGGGCTGGCGCCGTCGGTGGACCAGCCGTCTCCGCTGTAGTAGCTGTCAATCCGCGCCAGGCCCCGGGCCAGATTCTCAGGGTCGTAGGGCATCCCGCACTTTTTCAGGGCCAGGTTCACCAGAATCATGAAAAACTGCCAGTTGCACTCAGGGATGACGTGGTGGTTGATCTGTTCCAGCCACCGGGCCAGATTCTGCTTTTCAGTGTCGGACAGGGGGTCCCACAGCTTTTCGGGGGCGGTCAGCAGGCCGCAGGCGATGGCTGCCATCTCCACAAAGCACTGGTCGTAGTCCCCGCACTCACCCCAGTACTCGGGGTTTTCGGGGTCGGAGCCGGCGGCCAGGCCGCGGCGGTAGATCTCCTCAAATTCCGGGTCGGAGCCGCCTCCCACCCAGAAGGGCACCAGGGCCCACAGAGGCCGGCTGAAGGCCTCCAGCTCGATGGCGGCCTGACCGTAGGTCACGCCGGTTTCCCCCAGGTGAAGCCGGGCTTTGCCCTCGGAATAATAGGGTTTCAGGGGGTCAAGAAACAGGTGCATCAGCGCCTGAAAATCCTGTTTGGTGGAAAGTTCCATGGCTGTTTCCTCTTTTATTTCTTGTAGTCAAAGTTGGGGATGACCGTCCAGCGGCGGCGCAGGGTGTGGGCCGCCAGCTTGGGGCGGCGGTCCCGGGTCAGCAGGCCCTTGCGGTTGCCGCCCACCCGCATGGGGCCCTGAATGGTGGCAAAGTCGGCGAAGTTCCAGGGCATCTCTCCGATGAAGAAATCCCTCTTGTCAAATTCTTCCCCCATCCGCTGATAGTATTCCGCCTGGTACTCCTCGCTGAACATTCCGCCGCAGGCGTCGTGGAGGCCGTTGACGGTGTCGGCGCCGTATTCGGTGATGGCCACCGGCTTGCCCATGCCCGCCCAGAAGTCCAGTTCCTCGTTGAGGCCGGCGCAGGCGGCGTCCAGGTCGCCCGACAGGTTGTACCAGCCATAGTACCGGTTGATGCAGACCACGTCCATGGTGCGGGTGGTGATGTCCTTGGTGTAGTCGTTCTGGCAGCACACCAGGGTGACGGGGCGGTCCTGGGGGTCCCGGGCGTGGGCCTGCTCATAGAGGGCGTGCCAGTATTCCAGGGCCGACTCGGGATAGTGTTCCAGGTCAGGCTCGTTGCCCAGGCTCCACAGGATGACGCAGGGATGGTTCTTGTCCCGGGCAATCATCTCGTCCAGCACCTGGCGGTGATGTTCGGCCAGGATATTGTTCTTGTAGGGGTCCCGGGATGCGCCGTTGATGCCCACCGCCGGGGTCTCGTCGATGACCAGGATGCCCTCCCGGTCGCACAAAGCGTAGAATTCCTCGGCGTAGGGGTAGTGGCTGGTGCGCAGGGAGTTGGCCCCGAACCAGTGCATATAGTGCAGGTCGGTGACGTTGGCCACCTGGTTGAGGCCGCGGCCATGGAGGGCGCTGTCCTCGTGCTTGCCAAAGCCCTTGAGGTAGACCGGCCTGCCGTTGAGCAGGAGTTTGGTTCCCTCCACCTTCACCTCACGGATGCCGAAGGTCTCGTCGTAGCAGTCCTCCCCAAAGGTCACCCGGGCGGTGTAGAGGGCAGGGGTGCCGGGCCAGGGTTCCCACAGCTGGGGATCGGGCACCGTGACGCTGCCTGCGGCCCCCTGGGCGCAGGCCACCGGCTTGCCCGCCGGGTCCAGAATCTCCACCGAGACGCTGCCCTCGCCCACCGTGTCCACCCGATAGTCCACCCGGCCGTCGCAGTGGGGCACCAGGGTGATGTCGGCGATGTAGGCCCTGGGGGTGGTGTAGAGGGTCACCGGGCGCTGGATGCCGGCATAGTTGAAGAAATCGAAGTTGGGGCGGTTCATGGGCTTGGCGCCGGCCTTGGCGTGTTCCACCGAGGGAATGCCGGCGTTGTCCGAGCCAAAGAAGGCGATTTCGCCCGGCTCGTTGCCCACCGGCAGGGTGTTGCGGTTCACCCGGTTGTCGGCGGCCACCGTCAGCAGGGCGGTGGCACCGGGGGCCAGACGGCCGGTGACGTCGGCCTCAAAGGGCAAAAAGCCGCCCCGGTGCTCGGCAATGAGCTGACCGTCCAGCCAGACCTTGGCCTGGTGGGTCACCGAGCCGAACCGCAGCACCACCCGCTGACCGGCGCAGCTGCGGGGCAGGGTGACGGTGCGCTGATAATACACCCAGCCGTAATGATCCCGCCAGGCGCGGTCGGGCTTTTGATCGTTGAAGCTGGCGGGCACCGCCACCGTCTCGGCGCCGGGCAGGGCCGAAGCCGGGTCCAGGCTGGGGGCGGCGGGGTCGCCGGGGTCCAGGGCAAAGTTCCAGATGCCGTCCAGGCTCAGGGTGAGCCGCGCGGCGTTCTGCTGAGGATAAAGCATGGTTGTTCCTCCCATCCAAACGGATGATCTGTCCGGGCCGGATGCTCTGTGGCTGCGGCCCGGGCCCAGCGGGGGAAATCGAATTCCCCCGGACGTCTCTTACCAGTACATCTCCCAGTCCTTGGTCAGGCGGGTGAGGGCCTCCATGTAGAAGTAATCGCCCCAGCTGGTGCACTCGTCCACGCCCTCGGGGGTGCAGGTGTTGTAGGGGCTCTTTTTGCTGTAGGTGCCGTGGAGCAGCTGGCCCGAGCCCAGGGTGGCGGTGCGGACGGCGTAGTGGTCGTAGAGGGAGGCCAGCATCTGGCGGGCCAGGGTCCGCCAGCTCTCGGCCTCGGCGGGCTCCACATACTTGGCCGCCTCCAGCAGGCCGCAGGCCACGATGGCCGCCGAGGAGGAGTCACGGGGTTCGCCGCTGTCGGGGGCGAAAATCATATCCCAGCAGGGGATCAGGTCCTCGGGCAGGCGGGACAGGTAGAAATCCAGGGCCCGGCGGAACACATCCAGGAATTTTTCATCGTGGGTGTAGGTGTAGCCAATGGCGCTGCCGTAGACGCCCCAGGCCTGGCCCCGGGCCCAGAAACTGTCATCCCGGTAGCCCTGGCAGGTGCGGCCGCCCTTGGGGGTGCCGTCGGGGTTCATGTAGAAGGTGTGGTAGGTGCTGCCGTCCTCCCGGAAGGAGTTGGCCAGGCAGGTGGCGGTGTGGGCCGCCGCAATGGCCCGGTATTTGTCGTCGCCGGTGGTCTCGGTGGCCCAGTACAGCAGGGGCACGTTGAGCATGCAGTCGATGATGTAGCGGTAGTTGTCGGGGTCGTCCATGGTGCCCCAGGCCTGTAGGAATTTGCCGCTGGGCTGATAGCGGGTCAGCAGCTGGTCGGCGGCCGCCACGGCGGCGTCACGGCCCTTTTCGCTGCCCACCAGCTTCCAGGCCGCCACGCAGGTGGGGCTGTACAAAAAGCCCATGTCGTGGTGGTCCACCTCCACCTTGCGGCGGATGCGGTCGGCGAAGCTGTCCACCTGGATCAGGGCCGCCTGTTTGAATGCTTCATTGCCGGTGGCCTCATAGGCCAGCCAGATTTCGCCCGGCCAGAAGCCGCAAGTCCACTGGTTGTTGGGGCAGCCGGGGTAGATGTTGTTGACGCTGGAATGATTCTGGCACTGCCAGGTGTAGAGAGGGAGATTGGCCTCCACCTGACGGCAGGCCGCGGCCAGGGCCTCCCGGGCCTCGGCGTCGGACAGAACACGGTTGGGGAAGGTTTTCATAAGGTGACAAAGCCTCCTTGAAAAAGTTTGGTTCCAGTATACACCAAAAAGCGGGGCCGGGCAAAAAGCCCCGGCCCCGCCCACGAAACAATGGGAATCCAGCCTGCTTTCCGGCAGGCGCCGGCTGTAAAAAGCCTGATTCAGTTTGGGATAAGCGATCAGCCCTTGATGCCCGAGGAAGCCACGCCCTGGACGAAGTACTTCTGCAGGGACAGGAACACGATCAGCACCGGGATCAGCACCACCACCGAGGCGGCCATAATCAGGCCGTACTCAGCCGAGTACTGGGAGATGAACATGCGCAGGCCGATCTGGATGGTCTTCAGTTCGGTGCGGGTCAGGTAGATCAGGGGCCCCAGGAAGTCGTTCCAGGTGTTGACGAAGGTGAAGATGGTCAGGGTGGACAGAGCCGGCAGGCTCAGAGGCAGCATGATGTGCCACCAGATGCCGTATTCGGTCAGGCCGTCGATGCGGGCGGCCTCGCACAGCTCGCTGGGCACGCCCTCATAGAACTGTTTCATCAGGAACACGCCGAAGGCGCTGAAGGCCTGCAGGCACATAATGGCCAGATGGGTGTTGTTGAGGCCCCAGGAGCTCATCATCATGAACTGAGGCACCATGTAGGCCTGCCAGGGCACCGCGATGGTGGCGATGTAGCCCAGGAACAGCACGTTCTTGCCCTTGAACTGCATTTTGGCAAAGGCGTAGGCCGCAAAAGACGAGGTGAACAGCTGCAGCAGGGTGACCACGATGGTGATCTTGGCGGTGTTCTTGATGAAGGTCAGCAGGGGGATCTCGGTCCAGATGTCCACATAGTTCTGCCAGCGGGGGTTGGCGGGAATCCACTGGATGGGGAAGCCGAACACGTCCTTGTTCTCCTTGAAGGAGGAGGACAGCATCCACAGGAAGGGCATCAGCATGAAGGCGGTGATGACGATGAGGAAGAAATAGATCATGAACCGCATGATGGCGTTGCGCCGCTTCTGGGAGGCATGATCTTTGATTGCAGATACAGCCATGGTGCTCCTCCTTTCTCAGTTTTCGCCGCGGGAGCCGCGGAACTGGACGATGGTCACGATCAGCACCAGGACAAACAGAACCATGGCGATGGCGCTGGCGTAGCCGTATTTGGGCGTGTTGACAAAGGCCACATTGTAGATGTAGTACACCAGGGTCATGGTGGCGTTGCCGGGACCGCCCTGGGTGATCATGTACATCTGGTCGTACACCTTGAAGCCCGAGATGGTCAGCATGATGACCACGAAGAAGGTGGTGGGACGCAGCTGGGGCAGGGTGATGTGCCAGAACTGCTGCCAGCGATTGGCGCCGTCCAGCTCGGCGGCCTCGTTCAGGTCAGGGTTGCAGCCCTGGAGGCCCGCCAGGTAGATGACCATGTAGTAGCCCATGTTCTTCCAGACGCTGAACAGGATGACGGTCAGCATGGCGGTCTCTTTGCCGGCGGCCCAGCGGGGCAGGTTCTCCACGCCCAGCGCGGCCAGCAGGGAGTTGATGGGGCCCATGGCAGGGTTGAAAATCATGTTCCAGACCGCAGCCACCGCCACCAGCGATGCGACGTAGGGGAAGAAGGCCACCGTGCGGAAGAAGTTGCGCAGGCGGACATTCTGGTTCAGCAGGACCGCCATGGCCAGGCTGCACACCAGGGTCAGGGGCACCGTGCCCAGAACGTAGACGATGGTGTTCACCAGGGCGGCCTGGAAGATCTTGTCGGTCTTGAACAGCTTGATGAAGTTGCTCAGGCCCACAAACTCAATGGCGTGGCGGCCGTCCCAGGAGCAGAAGGCCAGGGCGATGGCGAAGACCATCGGCACCAGAGTGAACACGCAGAAACCGATGAAGTTGGGGGCAATGAAGGTGTAAGCGGTCAGGGTGTCCCGAACCGATTTCTTCAGGGCCTTGCGGGGAGGCTTATCCGCCTTGACGGTTGACGCGGCAGGATTTGCCATAGGGAAACTCCTCCTTTCCAAACAATCCTCACAAAAAAGCGGGGCGGGCAGGCAGCCCGCCCCGCGCCGGTACAAAAGATAGGGCGCTCAGCGAGAAATTAGGCCAGGATGACCGAGACCTGATCATTCATGTTCTGAATGCCTTCGTCGACGGTCTCGCTCAGGGTCATGATGGCGTCGTGCTCGGTGTTGAGGATGGTCTCAATATCGGAAGCATACTGGGTGTAGGGCATCTCCAGGTAGACGGCCACGGTGTTCAGAGCCTCGGCGGAAGCGTCGTCGGCAGGGAAGCCCTCGGTGGCGCGGATGATGGCGTTGGTCTCCTCGGAGCCGCAGGCGGGGAAGGTGCCGGTCTCAGCGATGACCTTGGCGCCCTCATCCGAGACACACCAGTTGATGAAGTCGGCAGCAGCCTCAGCCTTGGCGGAATCCACGTTGATGGCCAGAGAGGTCACGGTGCCCAGGGTGGAGCCGGCAGGAGCGTTGGCGGGGTGAGGATACTTGACCATGCCCCAGTTGAACGGAGTCTCGGCCTCGGCCATGTAGGTCTGCAGGGTGGCGATGAACCAGCTGCCCATGGGCAGCAGAGCGCACTGCTGGTTCTCGAAAGCGGCCGAGTAGTGCAGGGAGGAGGTCTTCAGGTAGCCGTAGTCCATGCAGATGCCGTCGTTCTGCTGAGCCAGGACCAGGTCGTAGGTGGGCTTCATGAAGTCATAGGTGCCGTCCACGATGGTGTTCTCGCCGTCCAGGATGGAGAACAGGGACACGCAGGAGCGCCAGGTGTGGTAGTGGCAGCCATAAACCTTGGCGTCGCCCTCGCCGCTGGTCATCTGACGGGCCAGAGCGTCGTACTCCTCCATGGGCAGGTCGTTGGCGGGATAGGGAACGCCGGCGGCGTCGAACAGATCCTTGTTGTAGAACAGGACCCAGAAGTCATTGCGGAAGGGAACGGCGTAGAAGTTGCCGTCGTCGGTGGTCAGCTGCTCGATGGTGCCGTTGAAGTCAGCGGTGTCACGGGTCAGCACGTCGTTCATGGGTGCCAGGTAATCCAGGTTGATCAGGTTGGCGTAGCCGGGGATGTCCTTAATGCTCAGGACGTCGATGTCGGCGCCGCCGGCCAGCTGGGTTGCCAGAACGGTCATGTAATCGGTGGAGCCCAGGTCCAGCATCTCAATGGTGACGTTGGGGTGGGTAGCCATGTAGCCGTCAGCCATGGCCTTCCAGTAAGCGGTGGACTCCAGATCCCAGATGGTCCAGACCAGGTTGGTGGTGCCTTCGGCAGCAGACGAAGCGGCGGATGCAGCAGTGGATGCGGCGGTGGAGCTGGAGCTGGAGCTGCCGCAGGCGGCCAGAGCGGTGGTGCCGGCCACCACAGCGGCGGCCTGCAGGAACGAACGGCGGGAAATCTTTCTCATGATCTTTGCCTCCTGGAAATCTTCTCTTTCTTCTTCGATGCAGCGTCCCGCCCCGTGTCGGCGGGTCCGCTTTCCTTGTTTATACTATAAGCCCGCCTGTCCCTTTTCGGAATGGAAAATCCAAAAAAGCGTCTGTAATTTTTTTATTTTTTCCAGAAAAGATGCAATATCTTAAACTCAAAGATGCAATTAATCCATTTTTGCACAAAAATTTGTTGCTGTATTCGATTTTTTCAGTACTATATATACAAGGGTCCTCCGGCGATCAGGACAGGATTTTATACGCTGCCCAGCCGGATGCCGCCAGCAGCAGCCCCGCCGCCCCAAAGCAGGCCGCCGGGCCCGCGGCGGCCACCGCCGAGGACCCCACCAAAAACATCACCTCAAAGACGCTGCCGCTCATATTGAACAGGGAGAGGGCTTCGGCCCGGCGTTTCTCCTGGCCGGCGGCGTCCACCAGGTTGTTCTGGATTTTTTCCAGGATGCAGCCGGGCATCCGCAGCAGCAAGGGCAGAGTCAGCATCAGGGCCACCGCCGGGAGGGTCCGGTCGATGAGGCCCAGAACCGCCATGCCGGCCCCCGCCATCACAAACAGTCCTGCCAGGGCCTGCAGGGTATGTTCCGGCTTGAGCCGGTCCAGCAGCGGCCCCGACAGCATCTGAATCACCGAATACCCCAGAATGATGGCCGTGAGCCATTCGGCCCGGGCCCCGCAGGCCAGCAGCTTGTCGGCGTAGAAAAAATTCACCAGAATCTGACCCATGTTCAAGGCCGCCAGGGCGGCGATCAGGGCCAGGGCCCGCCGGGTCAGCACCATATGGGCCAGGCCGGGCCGGGGTGCGGTTTCGGTTCGGGGCGGGCGGCGCTGCACCGGCAGCGGCGGCAGGGAAAAGGAGGCCAGCCAGGCCAGAAAACTGGTGAGGGCGCTGGCCGCCAGCAGGACGGGAATCCCCCCCACAGCGTACAGGCCCGCATAGCACAGGGTGCTGACCACAAAGCCGGCGGTCTCCAGATTCCGCACCCGGGCGGTGCTGGTCAGATACCGTTCCGGCGGCAGGGTGCCGTAGAGATAGGCGCTGAGGGTGCCCGACTCAAAGCTGAGGGCCGCTCCTTCCACCATGGCTTCCAGCCAGAACAAGGGCAGGGACCGGGTGAGAAAGGCCGTCAGCAGCAGCACCCGGGCCATCACAAACAGAAACTCATACAGCAGGATGGACCGGCGGCAGCCGATCCGGTCGGTGAGGCGGCCCGAGGGCACCTCGCCCAGCAGGACCGCCAGGGACAAGGCCGCCTGCAATAAAAAGAACTGGCTGACGCTCACCCCTGCGGTGGTGCGCACCAGCAGGGAAACAGGGCCAAAAAAGACCAGCCCGTTCAAAAAGGACATGACCGTCAGACCGTCCAGCGGACGGCCTGGGCAGATAAACGATTTCATTTTCTCGTACCTCACATCAAACGTTCAGAAAAACAGCGTTTTCCCGGGGCAGGGCACAGCACGCCCCAGGGCGTACCCCTGAACGGGGCACACCGGACGGTTTGGATGTGTTTAAGGACGAGTCAACCGTTTCATCTTGCAGCAGTTCCTTTCACAGGCTGGTAAAGTAAGGCCAGTATAACACAAAAGGCCCGTCTGCACAAGCGGCGGCGGACGGTTGACAATCCACCCAAAAAACGTTACTTTATAAGTGTTGTATCCTAAATCGCGCACCGCTGCGCAGGCCGGAAAGGGGGAGGGCCATGAGCTTCGATTTCATCCGCAGAATGACCCTGCGGCGCCAGATTGTCCTGGGCACCCAGATGTTCACCGCGGTGGTGAGCCTGCTGCTGGGCATCGTGCTGTTTGCTCTGTCCGACTCCTATATCCGCAGCAACACCCTGCGCTCGGTGGAATTCAACCTGATGCAGATGGCCACCTCGGTGGAGGCCAAGCTGAACAACGCCGACAACCTGCTGAACTGGGCATCCACCGACAGCACCCTCCGCCGCTATCTCACCACCACCGAGATGACCGGCCAGCTCACCACCTCCGCTTACGACACCTTTTCCGACCGGTATCTGTCCAGTCCCATCCAGACCCAGATCACCCGGTTTTTCGTCACCAACGGCACCGACCGGTTTCTTCAGCTGGGCAATCTGACCAGTTCCGCCGGCCTCAACGCCGGCACTTTGACCATGTTCCTGGGCCCGGAGAACCGGCTCACCTTTGCCCTGGACCCCCTGCTGCCTTCCCACCCCACCTGTCTGGTGCTGCGCCAGCAGATTCGCCCCAGCACCGAGACCCACTCCATCGGGTGGATTTATCTGGGCCTGGACACCGCCGTCATCACCAGCGCCGCCGACGACTACATCATGCCCGAGGGAGGCGTCCTCTACTGGCAAATGGGAGGTCAGCTCTGGCGGATGGACGGCCACATCCTCACCCCGGTGGAACACGGTCTGGACACCGAGCCCTATCGGGCCGCCGGCCTGGCCAGCCCCGACACCCAGGTATTCCGCGTCATGCGGAACAACCGGGCGTTCCTGTCGGTGGTGGTGCCTCTGGATGGCTGGGACGCCCAGCTGATTCAGCTGTTCCCCGAGAGCACCTTCCTGAACCAGCGGATGATTTACCTGCTCCTGATCGGCCTGGGCATCCTGCTGCTGTGGCTGATGGACGCTTTGCTGCTGCGGTGGCTGGATTCGGTCATCACCCGGCCGGTGGCGGCCCTCCGCCAGCGTCTGGACCGGATCAGCGAGGGCAATTTCACCATTGACCACTCCATCGAGTGGTCCAACGAGCTGGGCGACATCGGCCGGGGCATCAACCATCTGGCCGGCAACGTGGAGGGCCTGCTGGCCCGCCGCCTGGAAGACCAAAAGCGGAAGCAGGACCTGGAATACCAGATGCTGCAAACCGAGATCAACCCCCATTTCATCTACAACACCCTCAACTCCATCCGCTGGATGGCCACCATCCAGAACGCCACCGGCATCGCCGAGATGGTCACCGCCTTCGCCCGGCTCACCAAGAGCGTCTCCAAGAGCACCGAAAAACTGGTGCCGCTCCAGGACGAGCTGGCCCTGCTGAACGATTATTTCACCATCCAGCAGTACCGCTACGGCGGGGATCTGCAGATTGAGGTGTCTCACATCGACAACGAAGCCATCTGCCGGGACTGCATGATCCCCCGGTTCACCCTCCAGCCCCTGGCGGAAAACGCTATCTTTCACGGCCTGGAACCCAAGGGCGGCTTTGGCAGCGTACTGATTGAAATTCACATCAGCCCCGACAACGGGGATGTTCTGGTCACCATGACCGACGACGGGGTGGGAATGCCCCCGGAACAGGTGGCCCATCTGCTGGACGAGCCCTCCGACCAGGCCGCCGCCCAGGACAAAATCCGCCATGTGGGCCTGTGGAACGTCCACCGGCGGCTGCAATACTCCTTCGGCAGAAACTACGGCCTGACGGTGGAGAGCGAACCCGACGTGGGCACGGCGGTGACCATCCGCCTGCCCTATCACCCCAAAGAGGAAGGAGAAACGACCCATGCTGCGGATCCTACTGGCTGACGACGAGCCCCTGGTCCTGATCGGCCTGCAGGGGATGCTGGAATGGGAAAAGCAGGGCTACACCATCTGCGGCACCGCCCGCAACGGCAAACTGGCCCTGGAAGCCATCGAGCGGGAAAAGCCCGACATCGTCATCGCCGACGTCAAGATGCCGGTGATGGACGGGCTGTCCCTGGCCCACACCTGCCACGAAAAAGGCCCTCTGCCGGTGTTCATCATGCTCACCAGCTCGGAGGATTTCAGCTATGCCCGGCGGGCCATTGAGGCCGGGGTGGTGGACTATCTGGTCAAGATGGACCTGACCCCCACCAGCCTGTGCGGCGCGCTGGAGCGGGCCAGCGAAAAGGTGAAGAAAGAGCGGGCCCTCACCGGCCAGATGCCCAGCAAAAGCGAGATGGAGGAAGGGCTGCGGACCCTGCAGGACCGGTTTTTGATCCGGCTGTATGCGGGCCTGATCCCTGACGAGGCCCATCTGCAGCAGGAGATGAAGGGGCTGGACCTGCATCTGGACCAGCCCTGTCTGATTGCGGCCTGGGGCGAGATTCTGCCCGCCAACGCCGCCATGACCACCGAGCAGCAGCTCAAGCTGAATCTGGCCTGCTGCCGGATGCTGGAAACCACCCTCCAGAACTATCTGCCGGTCCACGCCACCGGCACCGACGTGCTGCATTTCAGCGCCCTGTTCAGCCTCACCGAGGAACAGGGCCGGGACGTGAAGGCCTTTCTGGAGCCGCTGCTGAAAAAGGCCAGCCAGATTCTCTACAATTACTTTTCCGCCCGGCTCCTGTGGGCCGTGGGGCGGCCCGCCGCTGCACCGCTGGGCCTGCCCCGCCGCTGCCGCGAGCTGGATACCCTCCGGCTTCTTTTGTCGGACAGCGAACCCATCCTCTTTGCCGAGGACATGGACAGCGACGCCAGCGCTTCCAAGCTGCAGACCGTCGCCCAGGTCAAGGCCTACATCCGGGACCATCTGTCCGAAAAACTGACCCTGGCGGACGTTGCCGCCGTGTTCAGCTTTTCCCCCGGCTACCTCAGCCAGCTGTTCGGCAAGTACGGCGGCGGCTTTGTGGAGTACATCACCGAGGCCCGGGTGGCTGCCGCCAAGGAAATGCTGGAAAAAGGGGATAAAAAGATCTACGAGATCGCCGAGGAACTGGGTTTCGAGAGCTCCTTCTACTTCTCCAAGGTCTTTAAAAAGGCCACCGGCCTCAGCCCCCGGGAATACCAGCAGAAGCTGTAGCGCCCCGCGCCGTCACCGGGCGCAGGGGAGAGGGGCGTTGTCCGCTCTGTTTCCTTGTCTGTCATCCATGATAGGAGATGTTCCATGTTTACCGAAAGACTACCCCTTCTGCCGGCGGTGCTGCCCGCCTTCCGGCCCTGCCCTCCGGCCTGTCAGCGGGCGGACTGGGAATCCCTGCCCGACACCGCCCGCCAGCGCCTTCTGGACGCCGGCGAGGCCGAGGCGGCCCGGTCCATTGCGCCCATGCCCCTGACCCTCTGGCTGGACTTTATCCGCAGCGGACGGCGGGCCGACTGGGAGGAGGCCACCTTCTCCCGCCGGGCCCGGCTGTGCGCCCTGGTCTGCGCCGAGTGTGTGGAGTACCGGGGCCGCTACCTGGACGCCATCGCCGACACCATTTGGGCCATCTGCGAGGAGAGCGCCTGGCAGCTGCCGGCCCACAACTCCTACGTCCGGGACACCCCCCAGCTGCCCCTGCCCGACACCGCCCGGCCCCTCATCGACCTGTTTGCGGCGGAGGCCGGGGCCCTGCTGGCCACCGTCCACTTTTTGCTGGGGCCTGAGCTGGAAAAAGCCTATCCCGGCCTCACCACCCGCATCGAACAGGAGGTCCGGAACCGGATTCTGACCCCTTACCTGCAGGATCACTTCTGGTGGATGGGCAACGGCAATGAGCCCATGTGCAACTGGACCAGCTGGTGCACCCAGAACGTGCTGCTCTGCTTCTTCCTGCTGCCCGACGTCAGCCAGGAGGAGCGTCGGGCCGCCGTCCGCCAGGCCGCCTACAGCCTGGACTGCTTTTTGAAGGACTACGGCCTCGACGGCTGCTGCAACGAGGGCGCCCAATATTACCGCCACGCCGGTTTGACCCTCTGGGGCGCCCTGCACATCCTGTCCAGCGCCGCCCCCGAGGCCTTCGGGCCCCTGTTCCGGGAGGAGAAAATCCGCAACATTGCCGAGTACATCCTGAACGTCCATGTGGACGGGCCCTATTACCTGAATTTCGGGGATTGCAGCCCTCTGGCGGGCCGCTGCGGCGCCCGGGAATATCTCTTTGCCAAGGCGGTGGGCAGCCCCTCTCTGGCGGCCCTGGCGGCGTCGGATTTCCGGGCCGACCCGGACCCCGACCACCTCACCGCCCAGGACGCCAGCAGCCGGATCAACCTGTGGTACCGGCTTCTCACCGCCTTCACCCAGCGGGAGCTGGAAAGCCATCCCGACACCGCCGCCCCCGCCGGGGACGTGTGGTACCCCAGCGTGGGAGTCTTTGCCGCCCGGCGGGGCAGCTGGGTTCTGGGGGCCAAGATGGGCTCCAACGGGGACAGCCACAACCACAACGACACCGGCAGCATCACCGTCTACAAGGACGGGCGGCCCTTCCTGATTGACATTGGGGTGGAGAGCTACACCCGCAAGACCTTCAGCCCCCAGCGGTACGAGATCTGGACCATGCAGAGCGGCTGGCACAACCTGCCCACCTTCGACGGGGTGATGCAGCTGCCCGGCGCAGAGTACGCCGCCCGGGACATTCAGATCGGGGAGGGGAGCATTTCGGCCGAGCTGTCGGGGGCCTATCCCCCCATCCAGGGGCTGAGCCATTACCGGCGGACGGTGTCGGTCACCCCGGAGGGAATCACCCTGGTGGACGAGACCGACTGGCCCGGGGAAGTGGAACTGACCCTCATGACCCAGCTGCATCCCCAGCTCTGGGGCGGCGGCCTGAGCCTGGAGGGCCTGGGCCTGATCCAGCCTGGCAGCGGGGTGGAGGTGACGGTCCAGCCGGTGCCGGTGACCGATCCCCGGCTGCGCACCGCCTGGCCTGATACCATTTGGAAAATCAGCATGTATTTCTACAATAAGCTGATCTTACATTTGAACTGAGCAGAGAAAAAGGAGTTTTTGTCATGGAAACCATCAAGCTGAAAGTCCTGAACCAGACGGGCCATACCCTGATGACCTGCCGGGCCGATCAGGAGGTATCTCTGGTCTACACCAACGCCTACCAGCCCGGCGACCGCATCGCATTGGAAATCGATCACCCGGGCCAGTTCTGCGTCATCCAGCTGGAGGATACCATGGACCCGGCCCTGGTGTATGTGGTCAACCGGGAGATCAACTTCCACATTCCCTTTGGGGAGCAGGCCATCACCTATTCCCCCAAGAGCTTCCAGGGCAGCCGGCATCTGATCCGGGCCCGGCTGGCCCGGCCCGAGGAGCTGGCCGTCCGCCGGAATCTGGCTTTCAACTGCTACGATGAGCACGGGGACACCGGTTTTTATCCCCATGCTTCGGCCAACGTGGAGACCCGCGGCGAGGCGGTGTTTGCCGCCCGCAACGCCATCGACGGCATCTTTGAGAACAGCTCCCACGGGGAATATCCCTACCAGAGCTGGGGCATCAACCGGGACCCCAACGCGGCCCTGACCCTGGACTTTGGCCGGGAAGTGGTGCTGGACGAGCTGCGGATCACCGAGCGGGCCGACTTCCCCCATGACAACTACTGGATTCGGGCCACCGTCACCTTCTCGGACGGTTCCCGGCTGGAAATTCCTCTGGTCAAGAGCGCCAAACCCCAGAGCATTACCTTCCCGCCCCGCCGGGTCCGCAGCCTGGTGCTCAGCGAGCTGATCCAGGCCGAGGGTCCGTCGCCCTTCCCGGCCCTGACCCAGATTGAGGCCTGGGGCTATGAGGCCGGCGCCGAGGGCGGGGAGGCGCAGGCATGAGCTGGTTTGACGCATTCTACGGCGGCAGCGGCCGGGGCGTAAACCCCAACGAGCCCGAGAAAAAGGGCCTGGCCCGGTTCTTCCAGATTCTGGGCCGGGACTTCGGCCAGCTGATCGCCACCAACTTTCTGGTCTGCGCCCTGGTGCTGCCGGCGGCGCTGGGTGTGTCTCTGGGCATCATCCTGCTGAACTTCCCCCTGACCCTTCTGGCGGGCCTGCTGGGCGGCATGCTGGCCGGCATCGGCCTTCTGGTGATGGCCGACTGCGCCCTCCGCAGCCTGTGCAATGATCCGTCCCCCTGGCTGCCCCGGATGGGCCAGACCATCTCCGCCAAGTGGAAGGCCGCCCTGCCTGTGGGCGCCATCCTCATCACCCTGCTGGGGGCCCTGTCCTTTGTCTGGGCCTTCCTGTTCGAGGTGATGGAGTCGGGTCAGTACCCCGGCAGCGCCATTCTGGTGTTCCTGGGCTTTGATATGCTGGTGCTGGCGGTGGCGGGCAGCCTGACGGTGGCGGCTCTGACCGCCGCCCCCGCCGGGGAGACCTCTCTGGGCAGCCTGCTGCGCACCGCCGGACACATGATGCTCTATGCCCCCGGGCGGGCCCTGGGGGGCAGCGCCGTCATCTTTGCGGGGGTGGCGGTCCTGATCCTGTTTTTCCCCATCAGCACCCTGTGGGCCATGCTGTTCGGCTTCTGGCTGCCGGTGCTGGTGGCCATGCAGATTTTCTTCCCGGTGCTGCGGGAGATCTATGACCTGGACGTGGAGCACGCCCCCTCGGCCGACGACGAGGAGGAAGGCCCCCTCATGACCGAAAAGCAGAAAAAAGCCCGGGCCCGGGCCAACTGGTGGTACTACAACTGGGGCCTGGTGGCGGCTGCGGCGGTGCTGGTGGTGGCGGTGATCTATGTGGTTCACGGCCTGACCACCACCATTGACCCCGACTACAACGTGGCGGTGGTCACCCCCGACACCCTGCCCGATTCCTCCGCCCTCCAGCTCCAGCAGGTGCTGGAGAGCTACGGCGTGGACCGCAACGGGGACGGGGCGGTGGTGGTGAGCCTCAACGTCTACACCTGGAGCGCCGACGCCTCCCTCACCGACATGAACAGCCAGATGGCGGGCGCCACCCGTATGAACACCGACCTGTCCAACGGGGACAGCGGCATCTGGATTCTGGCCGATCCTGAGGGCTTTGAGGAGGCCTACGGCGCCCTGAGCGAGGCTTTGGGCAGCGACTGGACCGGACAGCTCATCCCCTGGACCGACGTTCCCAGCCTGGCCGGCGCCGATCTGGGCAGCTATGACACCTCCGCCGACGGCTCCACCAGTCAGTCGGTGCAGGAGCTCTTTGCCGACTATCAGATCGCGGTGCTGGACAGTTCGGACGGGCTGTGGGACCTGCTGACCCATCCGGCCTCGTAAGTCGGTTTCTTGATGATTTTGGGCGGAAAAGGGATTGTATTTGCCCCGCCGCGGCGGTATCATAAAGCCGCGGTCAGGAAACAGGCCCCTGACCCCATTCTCCGAAAATCACACGCGTAAAAGAGGGGAGGTCCGCCCGGGCCGCTCCTCTTGCGGCGTTTCGGCCGGCAGGTTTTCCACCGGGATTTTGTGCGCTGGTGGAAAATTCACCCCCGCCAGTCTAAACACAGACAAAAAACACCCCTGCATCCCGAGGGATGCAGGGGTGTTTTGGGTTCTTTTGGGGTGAGGCTCACATCATGTTGTGGAATACCCGCATGGCAATCTGGAAGTAGAGGATCAGACTGCAGGCGTCCACGATGGTGGTGATGAAGGGGGTGGCCATGATGGCGGGGTCGAAGCCCAGCTTCTTGGCGCCCAGAGGCAGGATGCCGCCCACCAGCTTGGCCAGAATGACGCTCAGGAACAGCGACAGGCTGACCACCAGCACATAGCCGGGCACGTTCTCATACATGCCGGCGTAGAGGACGCCGTACATCAGCCAGATGCGCAGGCCGTTCACCAGGCCCAGCACCGTGCCCACCAGGGCGGAAATCCGCAGCTCCTTGAACAGGACCTTGAGGAAGTCCCCGGGGCTGACCTCGCCCAGAGCCAGGCCGCGAACCATCAGGGTACTGACCTGGTTGCCGCAGTTGCCGGCGGTGTCCATCAGCATGGGCATAAAGGAAACCAGCAGGGGAAGGGCCACAAAGGCCTCCTCGTAGTGGGTGGTGACCATGCCGGTAAAGGTGGCCGACAGCATCAGGATCATCAGCCAGGGGATACGCTGTTTGGCGTGGGTCCAGACGCTGGTGCCAAAGTAGGTGGTGGCCTCGTCATCCGGCAGAATGGCGGCCATCTTCTGCATGTCTTCGGTGGACTCCTCGGTCAGGACGTCGATGGCGTCGTCGATGGTGATGATGCCCACGAACATGCCCTCGTTGTCCAGAACCGGCATGGCGGTGAAGTCATACCGCTGCATCTCACGGGAGACGTATTCCTGGTCGTCGGTGACCCGCACCGCGATGACGTTGTCGTCCATGATCTCGGTGATGGGGGTATCCAGGTCGGCCAGCAGCAGGCTGCGGACCGACACAACGCCCAGCAGCCGGTTTTTCTCCACCACATAGCAGGTGTACAGGGTCTCGGCCTGTTCGCCCTGCTGCCGGATGGCGGCAAACGCGCCCCGGACATCCATATCTTTCCGCAGGCGGACATATTCCAGGGTCATCAGGCTGCCGGCGGAGTTTTCGGGGTAATTCAGCAGCTTGTTCAGGCTCTCGCGGGTCTGGGGGGAAGATTTCTCCAGCACCCGCTTGACCACGCTGGCGGGCATATCTTCCAGCAGGTCGGCGGCGTCGTCCAGGCTCATCTCCTCGATGGCTGCAATCAGCTCCACATCCGAGAAGGCCTCCACCAGGTCATCCCGGGCGTCGTCCGACATATAGGTGAAGGCCTCGGCGGCCACTTCCTTTTTCAGCAGCCGGAACACCACCAGGCGGTTGTTTTCGTCCAGTTCTTCCAGCAGTTCGGCCAGGTCGGCGGGCTGGACGTCCTCGGTGACTTCGCGCAGTTTCAGGTACTGCTTTTTCACCAGCAGCTTGAGCAGGCGGCTCTTGGTCAGCTCGTTGGGGGCGGGAGGGGCCTCCTTGGCCTCTTCCTTTTCGGCGTCCCGCACGTCCTGGCGCAGGTCTTCGGCGGCCTCGGCGTCGTTCAGATCCCGGGCCAGCTGTTCACGCACTTCGGCGGGAATATCGTCGGGCAGTTCCTGGGCGGGCATCTGTTCCAGATGCTCCATCATTTCCTGGTCCAACACTTCTTTTTTTTCTCTCTTATCCATGGGTTCTATCTCCTCCATCACAAACTATCACAGGAGGGTACAGTCCATCGGGATATAAAAAGGCGCAGCCAACAGGCGGCGGAAAAGCTTTCCGCCGCGCAGGCTGCGCTCACGCCATGTGTCCAGACGGGAACAGGGGATGCCCACAGGCTCCCCTCCATCCTTCACACCAAACTGCGCCCGGGCACACTGGCCCCCGGCGCCGTTTTATTCCTTCTCGTTCTCCCTGCGGGTGAACGCAGCTTCTTCATTTTCCGATGCGCTGTACCGCTCGGATCTACTATGATCCGGGTCCATCTTTCTGCGTTCACCTCCCAGTTTTGTCGCTAGTTTGATTATAACGCACCATTTAGACTCGGTCAACCCCCTACTTTTCCCGCCTGAGGCGGGGGGCACTTCCCCCAGCCCTGCAGGCTCGCCCCGGCGGGGCTCTGGACACAGGGTACATTCTCTATTCTGTACGTTTTCCTCACAACAAACAATGCGAGGGCCAGCTCGTGAGAGCCGGCCCTCGCAGAGGGACCCTATCTTTCGTGACGCAAAAGTTCTTTTGTTTTGGTGCGATCAACAACAGAAGGAA
>NZ_NFKB01000050.1:0-19976 GCF_002160175.1 Faecalibacterium sp. An192 | reverse complement strand
AAGACTGGCCTGGCTCCGCTCTCGCTTCGCCAGGCCAGTCTTTGATTCGCTTGTTCTACCCCTTGCAGGCCTCTTTTTTGTACTGTCCGCACAATATGGGGCGGTTCACTGTGGCCGGGCGCTCTTTTTGTGCCCTGTTGTGAAACACTGCCCCCCTGTGGTACGTCTAACAGACAGAATCCACAACAAAGACCGGACAGGAGAGCGCGCCGCCTGTCCCGGCCGGTGACAACAAACGGGAGGAAACGAAGATGCTGTATCTTTATGTTCTTGGATGTGAAATGGCGTGCCTGGTCCTGATGGGGGCCAGCAGTATGGAGACGGTGGACGTCCACCCGACCCGGGTGGCGGCCCAGATTGTTTTCTGGCCGGCGGCACTGCTGTGCTGGCTGAAAGACCGGTGGAAAAAACGGTGATGGGAGAAGGCCGTAAAAGGCCGGGCCGGGGGCGAATGCCCCCGGCTTTTTGGATGCAGGGGAGGGAAATTTCCCGAAAGCACTTTCCAACAGTAAAGTAAAATGCTATACTAAAGGGGTGCAGCCGCAGGAAAATGCCAGAGCTGCCAACAAAAGGTATATTTTGCTGAAATCTGTACAGAAGGGAGATCCTTTCCTTGACACAGCTGCTGATACGCGCTTTCGTCAAAGATTATAACAACCGCCAGGACCCGGTGGTCCGGGAGCGGTACGGCCGTCTGGCCGGTATGGTGGGTGTGATCTGCAACCTGCTTCTGTTTGCCGGCAAGCTGGCGGTGGGCACCCTGTTCGGGTCCATCGCCATCACGGCCGACGCCATCAACAACCTGTCCGACGCCTCCTCCAGCGTGGTGAGCCTGGTGGGCTTCAAGCTGGCGGCCAAGGCCCCCGACGCCGAACACCCCTACGGCCACGCCCGCTATGAGTATGTGGCGGGTCTGGCGGTGAGCACCATGATTATGGCCATCGGCCTGAGCCTGCTGAAAGAGTCGGCGGTGAAGATTTTCCATCCCGAACCGGTGGGCTTCAGCCTGCTGACGGTGGGGGTGCTGTGTGCATCCATCGCCATGAAGCTCTGGATGAGCGTTTTCAACCGGCGGGTGGGCCTCATCATTGAGTCCGAAACCCTCATCGCCACCGCCACCGACAGCCGCAACGACGTGGTGTCCACCAGTGTGGTGCTGATTTCGTCCATCCTGTGCAAGATCACCGGCCTGGACGTCATCGACGGCATCATGGGCGTGGGCGTGGCGGCCTTCATCCTGTGGTCGGGCTGGGGCCTGGTGCAGGATACCCTCAGCCCCCTGCTGGGCGAGAGCCCCTCGCCCGAGCTGGTGGAAAAGCTGGAGAAAAAAGTCCTGTCCTATCCCCGGGTGCTGGGCGTCCATGACCTGATGGTCCACGACTACGGTCCCGGCCAGCAGTTTGCCTCCCTCCATGTGGAGTTCCCCACCGAGGTGGACCCCCTGGACGCCCATGACCTGATCGACAACATTGAGCGGGATGTGCGGGAGGAAATGAACATCCTCCTCACCATCCACTATGACCCCATCGTCACCTCGGATGCCCAGGTGGGGGTGCTGCGGGCCCGGCTGAGCGCCGAAATCCGCTCCATCGACCCGGCCCTCTCCATCCACGACCTACGGCTGGCGCCGGGCCCCACCCACACCAATGTCCTGTTTGACCTGGTGTTCCCGGCGGGCTATCAGGGGGACAAACAGGCCGTCCGGCAGCAGCTGGAGACCTTTGTCACCCAGCAGGACCCGGCCTATATCTGCAAGATCAAAGTGGAGCAGAGCTATGTGGCGGCCCCGGCCGCCCCTGCCGCCAAAAAGGGGGAATCCTGATGCTGAACGAGATGTACCGCCGGATGCTCTCCAACAAGAGCGTCATCCGGGAAACCGCCGCCTACGGCCACCAGCGGGCCGCCCAGATCGGCTATGAGAACGTGTTCGACTACTCCCTGGGCAACCCCAGCGTGCCCTGTCCGCCGGCCTTTACCAGGGCCATGCAGGACCTGCTGGCGCAGGAGGACCCGGTGGCCCTCCACGGCTATTGCCCCAACCAGGGCGATCCCGGCTTCCGCACCGCGGTGGCGGCCCATCTGCGGGCCAAATTCGGCCTGCCCTATGAGCAGAAGGATATTTTCCCCACCACCGGCGCCGCCGGCGCCATCGCCCACGCCCTGCGGGCCGTGACGGTGCCGGGGGATGAGGTGCTGACCTTTGCCCCCTATTTCCCCGAGTACGGCCCCTATGTGGAGGGCACCGGCGCCCGCCTCAAGGTGGTGCCGCCCCAGGCCCCGGCCTTCCAGCCCAATCTGGATGCCTTTGAGGCCATGGTCACCCCCAGCGTGGCCGCCGTCCTCATCAACACCCCCAACAACCCCACCGGCGTGGTGTACTCCGCCGAGACCCTCACCCGGCTGGCCGCCATCCTCACCCAAAAGAGCCAGGCCTACGGCCATGTGATCTATCTGGTCAGCGACGAGCCCTATCGGGACATCGTGTTTGACGGCCAGACGGTGCCCTATCCGGCGGCTTTCTATCCCCATACATTGACCTGCTTCTCCTTCTCCAAGAGCCTGAGCCTGCCCGGCGAGCGGCTGGGCTACGTGGCCGTCCGGCCCGGCTGTGAGGGGGAGGAGGTGCTGGTGGACATGATGGCCCAGATCTCCCGGTTCACCGGCCACAACTGCCCGCCCAGCATCATCCAGAAGGCCGCTGCCCGGTGCCTGGACGTCACCAGTGACCTGGGGGTCTATCAGACCAACATGGACATCCTGTACGACGCCCTCACCGCCCTGGGCTTTGAGGTGGAACGCCCCGGCGGCACCTTCTATATCTTCCCCAAGGCCCTGGAGGCCGACGCCAACGCCTTCTGCCGCAGGGCCCGGGACTTTGACCTGCTGCTGGTGCCCAGCGACACCTTCGGGGTCAAGGGCTATGTCCGCCTGGCCTACTGCATCGGGACCGAAAAGGTCCGCCGCAGCCTGCCCGCCCTGGAAAAGCTGGCGGCATCCTACCGGTAACTGCGCCGTGATGCACGGCGTACGATCACTATAGAGAGGAAGGAACGAATCATGGAAAAGATCAAGATGACCACCCCCCTTGTCGAGATGGACGGCGACGAGATGACCCGCATTCTGTGGCGGAGCATCAAGGACGAGCTGATCCTCCCCTTTGTGGACCTGAAAACCGAGTACTATGACCTGGGCCTGCCCAACCGGGACGCCACCGGCGACCAGGTGACCATGGACGCGGCTCTGGCCAACAAGAAGTATGGCGTGTCGGTCAAGTGTGCCACCATCACCCCCAACGCCCAGCGGATGGACGAGTACAAGCTCCATGAAATGTGGAAGAGCCCCAACGGCACCATCCGCGCTGTGCTGGACGGCACCGTGTTCCGCGCTCCCATCATGATCGACTGCATCAAGCCGGCGGTCCGCAGCTGGAAAAAGCCCATCACCATCGCCCGCCACGCCTACGGCGATGTGTATAAGTGCACCGAATTCCGCGTGCCCGGCCCCGGCCGCGCCGAGCTGCGGTTCACTGGCGAGGATGGCTCCAAGCAGGAGGCCGTCATCTATGATTTTGAGTGCCCCGGCGTGCTGCAGGGCTCCTACAACAAGGATAATTCCATCGCCAGCTTCGCCCGCAGCTGCTTTGCCTACGCCCTGGACGCCAAGCAGGATTTGTGGTTCGGCGCCAAGGACACCATCTCCAAGAAGTACGACCACACCTTCAAGGATATCTTCCAGGAGATCTACGACGCCGAGTACAAGGAAAAATTTGAGGCGGCCGGCATCACCTACTTCTACAGCCTCATCGACGACATCGTGGCCCGCGTCATCCGCAGCGAGGGCGGCTTCATCTGGGCCTGCAAGAACTACGACGGCGACGTCATGAGCGATATGGTCTCCACCGCCTTCGGTTCTCTGGCCATGATGACCAGCGTCCTGGTGAGCCCCGACGGCAAGTATGAGTTTGAGGCCGCCCACGGCACCGTCACCCGCCACTATTACCGCTGGCTCAAGGGCGAAAAGACCTCCACCAACCCCATGGCAACCATCTTCGCCTGGTCCGGCGCCCTCAAGAAGCGGGGCGAGCTGGACAACCTGCCCGACCTGGTGGCCTTTGGCGAGGCCCTGGAGGCCGCCAGCCTCCAGACCCTCAACGACGGCATCATGACCAAGGACCTGTGCGCCCTGGCCGAGGGCGTTACCCCCACCGCCGTGGACAGCGAGCAGTTCATCCAGGCCACCCGTCAGCGTCTCGAGGCCAAGCTGGGCGCCTGATAGCCCCTTTATATCCCTGTAACCAAAAAATCCCTGCCCCTTTCCCGGGACAGGGATTTTTTCTTTTGCCCGATCTGCGGCAGAAATAAATACACCCCCGCTCTTTGAAAGGGCAGGGGCGTATGTAAAGCAGCAGTAACTGTGTCTTAAGAGCCCCGCTGGCAACGTAGGCGAGGCGCGTCCTGCGGACGAAACAGCCGAGCCGGAGTTGGGGCAGCGGTCTGCCTTTTGCGAGGGCGCGGCGACGCCCGAAGCAAAAGCAGGGCACCGCAACCCGGAGCAGCGCTCCCATTTTCACAAGGGCATTTATGCCCGCGGGGAAAATGGGCTAAGCGCAAGAGGAAAGGCCGCAGCCGCGGGGGAAATGCCCGTCGCCGTTTGGCGGCTGGCGACTTAGGAGTTCTTCATGACCACGTATTCGACGCTGTCGGCGATGGCCTCGCAGGCGTCGGCGCACTTCTCCAGATAGGTGTAGATTTCGCCCCAGGCAATCACGTCGGCCATGTCCACCTGGCCGACGTGGAGCTCGTGCATGTTGGCAATGTAGAGCCGGTCGCACTCCTCTTCCAGAGAATTGATGCGGATGATGTACTCCTTGAGCTTCTTGGAATGCTTGTAATCCGCAAAGGCCTCCAAAAGCCGGCAGACCTCCTCGCTGGCCCGGATCACCACATCCAGCATGTTCAGGGCGCCGGGCCGGATGGTCTGGACGTTGTGCATGTAAACCCGGATGCAGACCTCTTCCAGCTTGTCGGTCAGGGTATCGATGCGGGTACTCAGGGCCGAAATGTCCTCCCGCTCGATGGGGGTGATAAAAGCATGGGCCAGCTGGTCGGTCATGGCGTGGCGGTGCTTGTCGGCGGTGTGCTCGATCTGGTGAATCTGGTCCATCCAGGTGGGCATCTGGGCCGGGTCAAAGTTGCGGAAAATCTCTTTCAGCATCTGTGCGGCCTGGCTGGCGTAGCCGGCGCACTGGATGAAATTGTCAAAGTACATGGCATCCTGCTTTTTAAACATGAGTTTCGTCTCCTTTTTCACTGGGGCAAAGCCAAGGGGCCTTACCAGATCTGCATGAATATCTTTGCCATTACAAAGCTGATGAGGCCGCACCCGGGGAAGGTGAAGATCCAGGTCAGCATCATGTCCTTGACCACGCCGAAGTTGATGGCCGACAGCCGCTTGACGGCGCCCACGCCCATGATGGCGCTGGTCTTGGTGTGGGTGGTGGACACCGGAATGCCGAACAGGCTGGAATACAGCAGGCAGAGGGCGCCGGCCACGTCGGCGCAGAAGCCCTGATACCGCTCCAGCTTGACCATGTCCATGCCGACGGATTTGATGATCTTTTCACCGCCGACGCTGGTTCCCACAGCCATCACCACGCTGCACAGCAGCATCAGCCAGACCGGGATTTCCATGCCCACCACCGAGCTCTGCCCGTGGGCGAAAGCCAGGCCCAGGAACAGCACGCCGATGAACTTCTGACCGTCCTGGGCGCCGTGCATGAAGCTCATGGCAGCGGCGCCGGCAATCTGCGCCAGCCGGAAAAACCGGTTGGCGGCCTGAAGCTCGACGTTGTAGCAGAGGATGGTGACCAGTTTGCAGATGATCCAGCCGGTGGCAAAGCCCAGCAGCAGGCTGAGGGCCAGACCGTAGAGCACCTTGCTCCACTCTCCAAAGTTGATGCCGTCCACGCCGCCCTGGATGGCGATGGCTGCGCCGGACAGACCGGCGATCAGACTGTGGCTCTCGCTGGTGGGAATGCCAAAGATGGATGCGCCCACGCTGTACACCACAATGGACAGCAGGGCGGCGCACAGGGCGATGAGGGCGCTGGATGTGTCGGCGCCGAAATCCACCATGTTGCTGATGGTGGAGGCCACCGAGCTGTTGATCTGGGTCATGACAAAGACGCCCAGAAAGTTAAAGACCGCGCTCATCCAGATGGCCTGGCGGACGCCCAGACAGCGGGTGGTGACGCAGGTGGCGATGGCGTTGGGGGCGTCGGTCCAGCCGTTGACAAAGATGACCCCCAGGGTAAAGACTACCGTGATGATGAGGATCGGGTTGCCGGCCAGCTGCCCCCAAAATGAGGTGAATGACAGATCCATAAACTTGAAACAGTCTCCTTTCGGCAAAACCGGGGCTGCGGCGCCGGGGCCGCCGCCCGGGACGAAAAACGAACGCCTCTGTCGGACCGAAGCCGCAAAACGTCCAGGATCAGAGTTTGGCGGCACAGGGTTTGTGCGCCAAAATCTTACATCTATTTTACTTAATCTATAAGAGATTTTCAAGAATGATGTCATATTCTGCACCCTGTGTGCAGGCCCAGGCAACAAAAAAGCAGCCCCCAAAAAGGAGGCCGCCTCAGGGCGCAAAATGGATGTTACGGGAGCAGGGCGTAGTCGGCGTCGCTCACCGGCTCGCACCACTCGTTGCGGGCGTTTTCGCCGGGCACTTCCACCGCAATGTGGGAGAACCAGCTGTCCCGGGCTGCGCCGTGCCAGTGCTTGACCCCGGCGGGAATGGTGACGGCGTCGCCGGGGGCGAGAGGCTGGGCCTCCTTGCCCCATTCCTGATACCAGCCGCGGCCGGCGGTGCACAGGAGAATCTGGCCGCCGCCCTGGTCGGCGTGGTGAATGTGCCAGTTGTTGCGGCAGCCCGGCTCAAAGGTGACATTGGCGGCGGTGACGCCGTTTTCGCCCGCCAGCATCTTGAGATAGCTGTGGCCCACAAAATACTGGGCGTAGGCGTCGTTGGGCTGGCCCAGACCGAAGATGCCGCCGTGGGGCTCCTGGGCGGGCTCCTCGTCGGCCCAGACCTCCTTGGCCATCCGGAACGCGGCCCAGGCCTTGGGCCAGCCGGCGTAAAAGGCGGCGTGGGTGATGATCTCGGCGATCTCGGTGCGGGTGATGCCGTTCTGCTTTGCGGTGGCCAGATGATACTGGAAGGAGCTGTCCACCAAACCCTGGGCCAGCAGGGCCACCACCGTCACCAGAGACCGGTCCCGCAGGGAGAGGGCGTCCTCCCGGCTCCACACCTGACCGAACAGGACGTCGTCGTTCAGCTGGGCAAATTGGGGCGCGAAGGAGCCGAGCTGGTCGCGTCCTGCTGTCTGTTTCACTGCCATGAGTTTCTGCCTCCGTTCTGGACCGGGCCGCAGAAAGGGGCGGCCGGTCATAAAGAATTCTTGTGCTTCTATTGTAGCGCGGCGGGGCTGAAATGTCGAATACCTATCCTGCATCCTGGAAAATGCACTCAGAGCATGGATGCCGGGCGGGGCAAAACAAAAAATCCGGCCCCGGCCAAAGGCCGGAACCGGACAAAACGGGAACGGGATATCAGACGCTCATCTTGATCTTGGAGGCGGGGAGCTTGTCCATGGCGCTCTGGTCCAGGCTGACGGTGAGAGCGGCGCCGGCCTCCTCCATGTCGGCCTCCACCAGGTCGGTGGCCATGTCGGACAGGATGGTGGTGCGCAGGGTGTCCAGGGTCAGGGTCTCCAGGGGGTCCATCCGCATGGCGATGAGGATGGAGCTGCTGCCGTACTGGACGGCGCAGCTGTCACCGAAGGCGAGGCCCCGCAGGGTCTCGGCGTCCTCGTCGGCAAAGTAGCCGTCCAGCTCGTCCTGGCTCAGGAAGCTGGAACCCAGCTGCTCGGCGGCGTCCTCGGCGGAGACTTCCGACTCCAGAACGGCGTAGATGCCGGGCAGGGCCTCGGCCACCACCTGGTCAAAGGTGTCGGGGGTGCTGGCGGCGGCTGCATCCTTGGCCAGCTGCAGCATCTGGGCGGTCTGGTCCTCGTCGGCAAAGGCGAAGGTGGAGGTGTTGTACAGGGGTACGGTGACGTAGCGGATGTACAGCATCTCGTTTTCCAGATGGTCGGTGAGCTGCTGGTCGGTGAGGGGATCGGAGCCGTCCTGGCCATAGATCAGGTTGATGAGGGAGGCCTGCTTGGACAGGTTGTACTCATACTGGCGGATGGTCTCCTCGCCGATGCCGTTGGCGGCGTAGATGTCGCCGTAGTTCTCCATCAGCTGTTGGGTGTAGCTGTCGGCCTGGCTGACGTAGTCGGGGTCCAGCTCGTCGGCCAGCTCGGCAAAGCGGTTCTCCACCGCCACATAGCGGCGCAGGTCCTCCTCGGTGGTCTGGGCCACAAAGTCGCTGACGGTGACGCTCTCGCCCTCGTCGGTGGTGATGGTGGCCTTCAGGAAGGACTTGACGTTGGAGGGGTCCTGGTCCTCGCCGGCGTACTGGGCGGCCTGCTGGTAGGCGTCAAACTGGGCCAGCAGGTACAGGCCCGAGCTGATTTCCTGATCGCCCACAGTGCCGACGGTGTCGGGGGTGGAGATGGTGCAGCCTGCCAGGGAGATGCAAAGCGCCAGCACAGTGGCCAGCGTGAGCAGTTTCTGTTTCATGTGCGGTATGCTCCTTGTGAAGATTTTTGAGCGTGTGGGTGATGAACTTACCTAGTATAAACCCGCCGGGCGGGGTGCGTCAAGGGTTTTGGGGCGCAGGGGCGGCGGTTTTGCTCTGGATGTCGGCCATGGCCTGAAGCAGCTGGCTCAGCAGTTCCAGGGGCTTTTCGTCGGCCCGGAGGGTCACCGACAGATAGGGCTTGGCCCCGGCTCCCGCCGTCACCCGGCCGTTGAACGCGGTCAGCAGGCCGCGGATCATGGGCAGTTCCAGCTTTTCCAGCGAGAGGGTCAGCAGGTCCTTTTTCTGGGTGACCTCATAGACTCCCACCGCGGCGGCCTGCACGCGCACCAGCGACACGTTCACCAGGTCGCTGACCGAGGCCGGCGGGTCGCCGTAGCGGTCGATCAGTTCATCCAGCACGTCGGCGGCGTCGGCGGGGTTCTGGACGGCGGCAATCCGGCGGTAGGCCTCGATCCGGCCGGGGCCGTCGGGGATGTACCGCTCGGGGATATAGGCGTCCACCCGCAGGTCCACCAGACATTCGCTCTTGTCCCGCTGGATGGGTTCGCCCCGGGCCTGGGCAATGGCCTGGTTCAGCATCTTCATATAGAGGTCGTAGCCCACCGCCTCCATGTGTCCGTGCTGGCTGTGGCCCAGCAGATTGCCGGCGCCCCGGATCTGCAGGTCCCGCATGGCGATGCGGAAGCCCGAGCCGAAGGCGGTGAATTCCCGGATGGCGGACAGACGCTTCTGGGCGATGTCCGAGAGGGTCTTGTCCCGGCGGAAGGTGAAATAGGCGTAGGCCTTGCGGCCGCTGCGGCCCACACGGCCCCGCAGCTGGTACAGCTGGGCCAGGCCCATCCGGTCGGCGTCCTCGATGATGAGGGTGTTGCAGTTGCGCACGTCGATGCCGGTCTCGATGAGGGTGGTGCAGACCAGCACATCCAGCTCGCCGTTCAGCAGCTTCTGCCAGACGGGGTTCAGCTCCTCCTCGGTCATCTTGCCGTGGGCGATGCCCACCCGGGCGGAGGGGGCCATCTGCTGGACCCGGGCGGCGGTGGCCTCGATGTTGTCCACCCGGTTGTGGAGGTAGTAGACCTGACCGCCCCGGGCCAGTTCCTTGCGGATGGCCTCGGCCAGAATCACCTCGTTGTACTCCAGCACAAAGGTCTCCACCGGCTGCCGCTCAAAGGGCGGCTCCTCGATGGTGGACATATCCCGGATGCCGCTCATGGCCATGCTGAGGGTGCGGGGGATGGGGGTGGCCGACAAGGTCAGCATATCCACCCCGATGAAGCTCTGCTTCAGCTTTTCCTTGTGGCGGACGCCGAACCGCTGTTCCTCGTCGATTATGACCAGGCCCAGGTCGTGGAACCGCACGTCCTTGGACAGAAGCCGGTGGGTGCCCACCACAATGTCCACACTGCCGGCCTGAATGCCCCGCAGGGCTTCTTTCTGCTGCTTGGCGGTGCGGAACCGGCTCAGCAGCTCGGCGTGTACCGGGAAGGCCTCCATCCGGGACAGGATGGTGTTGTAGTGCTGCCAGGCCAGCAGGGTGGTGGGGGCCAGGATGGCGCACTGCTTGCCGCCCATGACGCACTTGAAGGCGGCCCGCAGGGCCACTTCGGTTTTGCCCACGCCCACGTCGCCGCACAGCAGCCGGTCCATGGGCCAGGTGTGCTCCATGTCCTTTTTGATCTCGGCGGTGGCGGCCAGCTGGTCCTCGGTCTCGTCGTACTCAAAGCGGGCCTCAAAGTCCTGCTGCCAGTCGCCGTCGGGCGGGAAGGCGAAGCCCTGGGCCTGCTTGCGCCGGGCGTAGAGCTCGATCAGCTCCTGGGCCATCTCCTCGGTGGCCTTCTTGACCCGGGCCCGGGTCCGCTGCCACTCGGCTCCGCCCAGCTTGGCCAGCTTGACCTTGTCCTCGTCTCCCGGCGGGGTGTAGCGGCTCAGAAGGTCCAGCTGGGTGACCGGCACATACAGCACGTCCGAGCCGGAATACTGGATTTTCAGATAGTCCTTGGTGGCGCCCTGCACTTCCAGACGCTGGATGCCGGCGTACATGCCGATGCCGTGGCTCTGGTGGACCACATAGTCCCCGGGCTTGACGTCGGCCAGGCTGGACAGGGCGTCCTTGTTCTTTTTGCGCCGCTTGGCCCCGGCGTCGGCCTCGTCCACCCCGTGGCGGCGGCTGGTCAGGACGGCGCAGCGGGCAAAGGGCAGGGTGCACCCGGCGGTCAGATGGCCGGGCAGCACCTGCACCACCCCCGGCGAAGGCCGCAGGTCCCGGCTCATGCTGACCGAGTATCCCTTGTCGGTCAGGTCCCGGGTGAGGGCGGCGGCGCCCTTGGGGGTGCCGGTATAGAGGGTGACGGCGTAGCCTTGTTTCACCAGAGGGTCCAGGTCCTCCAGCAGGCTCCGCAGTTCACCGTTCCAGCTGGGGGAGACGTGGGCCTCGGCGTTGATGAGGTCCTTGAGCTTGAACTCGTTCATTCCCCGCAGGAAGTTTTCGCACAGGAGGGTGGGCAGCTTGCCCGCCGTCACCGCCAGATCCTCCATGGTCTGGTACAGCACGTCCAGGCCGGGGTAGACCACCCCTTCTTCCAGCAGGCCGGTGAGCTCCTCGCCCCGGCGGTATTCGGCGGCCTTCATGGCGTCCCGGATGCCGCCCACCTCGTCCAGAATCAGGAGGGGGCTGTCCATGTGGTCCAGCAGGGTGGCGGGGGCGGGATACCGCAGGCCGTAGTATTTGTCCATGGCCTCGGGCATCTGGCCGGCGTCCAGCTGGGCCAGCTCGGGGGCCGTGGCCTGTTCCAGGGCGGCGCGGTGCTTGCCGCGGGCCTTCTTGACCGCTTCCCGCAGGGCGGCGGCGGTTTCCTGGCAGCTGCCGAACAGCACCTCCCGGGCAGGGGAGAGGTAAATCTTTTTCAGGGAGGCGTCCCGCCGCTGGCTCATCAGGTCAAAGGAAGAGATGGAATCGATTTCCTCGTCCCAGAACTCCAGACGGGCGGGGGCCTGCATATCGGGCGGGTAGATGTCCACAATGTCGCCCCGGACGCTGAACTGGCCCGGGCCCTCCACCTGGGACCGGCGGACGTAGCCGGCGGCGAACAGCCGCTGGACCAGCCCCTCCCGGGAGAAGGTCATCCCCGGCTTGAGGGTCAGGGTGTTGGCCATGAACTCGGCCCGGGGGACGGTGTACTGGGTCAAAGCCTCGGCGGGGACGCAGACGGCCTGCAGCCGTCCGCCCGCCAGGCCGCCCAGCACCGACAGGCGGCGGTATTCGTATTCCCGGTTGGCGCCCTCCACCGGCCGCAGCATGAAGTCCCGCGGGGGGAACACCGCAGCGTGGACCCCCAGGGCTTTCAGGTCGTCGGCAAAGTGGGTGGCCTCGGCCTCGCCGGGGGTCACGATGCAGACCGGGCGGCCCAGGTCCCGCGCCAGCAGGGCATAGACCAGCACCCGCCCGGCGGGGGGCAGGCCAAAGAGGGCCGCAGGCCCCGGCGTGGCGAGGCTGGCAGAAATTTTCTGGTATTCAGGGGTTTGTTTCAGCAGTGCCTCGTACATGCTGGCTCCTTCCTCCGGCGGGCGCAGGGGAGAGATCCCCCGGCCCGCCCGTTTTCATCAAAAATTCCGGCCAGGGCGCACAGGCTGCGGGGCCGGTGAACTTGGCCGGAACAGAGAAATTTTCAAAGGCCCGGCAGACGGACCCGCAGGGGCCTTACCGGTTGTACTTGTTCTGGGCTTCTCCCAGACGGCCGGCCATGATGAGCCGGGCGGCGGCTTCCAGGTCGGGGAAGCGGTTCTTCACCGCCTTGGCGTCCTCCTCGGGGAAGCGGCCCAGCACCCAGTCGGCCAGGTCGTAGTCGGGGCGGGGCTTTTCGCCCACGCCGATCCGAATTCGGGGGAACTGGTCGGTGCCCAGACGGGCAATGATGCTCTTGAGGCCGTTGTGGCCGCCCGCCGAGCCGGAGGGACGAATCCGCAGCTTGCCGGGGACCTGGGTGATGTCGTCGCACAGGACGATCACGTGGTCGGGGGGAATCTTGAAGAAGCCGGCCAGGGGGGCAATGGAGTCCCCCGACAGGTTCATATAGGTCAGGGGCTTCAGGAGGCAGACTTTGTGCCCGTCCACCTCGGTCTGGCCCCACAGACCCTGAAACTTTGCCTTGGACACCGACACGCCCCACTTGTCCGCCAGGTAATCCAGGGCGGAAAAGCCGGCGTTGTGCCGGGTGCCGTCGTATTTGGCCTCGGGGTTGCCGAGGCCGGCGATCAGCCAAATATCATTTGTTATCATAAATCGGTTGCTCTTGTATTGTATGTCGTTTTTTCTGCAGACAAACAGACAAGGCCGCACAGCCGGTGCGCAGCCTTGGTTTGCCTGGGGTTGGTGTGAATGGTCGGTCAGGTTTCGGAGCTCTGTTCCTCCGCCCGCTGCTGGGCCTCCAGGTCCTGCTTTTTGGCGATGTAGGCCTCCATCTTGGGTTCGGCCCAGCCTTCCAGATTGGACTGGCGGCCCCGGGCGATGCCCAGCGCCCCGGCGGGAACGTCCTGGGTGATGGTGCTGCCGGCGGCGGTATACGCGCCGTCTCCCACCGACACCGGCGCCACCAGGTTGGTGTTGCAGCCGATGAAGCAGTAGTCCCCGATGGTGGTGCGGAACTTGGACTGGCCGTCGTAGTTGCAGGTGACGGTGCCGCAGCCGAAGTTGCAGTATTTGCCCACGTCGCTGTCTCCGATGTAGGTCAGGTGGCTGACGGTGTTGCCCCGGGCCAGGTTGGAGTTCTTGGTCTCCACGTAGGCGCCCAGATGGACGCCGTAGTCGGTGACGGTGCCGGCCCGCACATGGGTGAAGGGGCCGATGGCGTTGTGGGGGCCGATCTGGGAGGAGTAGATCTGGCTGGCGTTGACGGTGGTGCCGGCGCCGATTTCACTGTCCTCGATGAGGCTGTTGGGCCCGATGACGCAGTCCGGGCCGATTACGGTATGGCCCCGCAGGATGGTGCCGGGGAGGATTTTGGCCCCCGGGGCGATCTGGACCGTCTCGTCGATGCAGACGGTCCGGCTGTCAATCTGGACGCCGCGGGCCATGTGGCGCAGCAGCACCGCCTCCCGGGCGGCCTCGGCTGCGTCCAGTGCGTCCCGCATGGCCTGGATGGTATCTTCCATAACAAAGAACCTCCTTTAAGCAAAAAAGAAAATAAGCCTGGAAAAACCCTTTGGGGGATTTCCGGCGAAAAAGCAGGGAAAATGCCGCCGCCCGGCCTGCTGTCCCAAAGACGGGACTGCACCGGCCTTCCCGGGCGCGGAGGATGAAAAGAACTTCCAAACTTATCCCAGTATATATTAACGTAAAAGCCTCATTTTTTCAAGGGAAATGCACAAATTTGTCCAAACAAAATCGGCAGTTTTTAGCTGGTAGCGGCTGGATTTTATCTTGGTTGTCTGGTATAATATTTTTGCATGCAGTGAACGTTACGCAAAAAACGAACAATGGGTATGCCCCGGGCTGCAGCGCCTGGGTTGAATCAAAACGGGAGGTAAATGAATCCATGAGCAAAAAGTATATCTACTACTTCAGCGAGGGAAACGACGCTTTCGGCGGCGATAAGACCACGATGAAGAACATTCTGGGCGGCAAGGGCTCCGGCCTGGCTGAGATGACCGCAGCCGGCATGCCTGTGCCCCAGGGCTTCACCATCACCACCGAGGCCTGCACCCAGTACTACGCTGACGGCCGTCAGCTGAACGACGCCCTGGTTGCTGACATCTTCGAGCACGTCAAGGGCCTGGAGGAGATCACCGGCAAGAAGTTCGGCGACAACTCCAACCCCCTGCTGGTGTCGGTCCGTTCCGGCGCCCGTCAGTCCATGCCCGGCATGATGGACACCATCCTGAACCTGGGTCTGAACGACGAGGCCGTTGAGGGCCTGGCCAAGAAGACCGGCAACCCCCGCTTTGCTTATGACTGCTACCGCCGCTTCGTGCAGATGTTCGCGGACGTCGTCATGATGGTTCCCAAGAGCCTGTTCGAGGTCGAAATCGACAAGATGAAGGAAGAGAAGGGCTACAAGACCGACGCAGACCTGACTGCTGAGGATCTGAAGGCTCTGGTCGCTGTCTTCAAGAAGATCTATGAGGACAACGAGGGCCGTCCCTTCCCCCAGGATCCCAAGGAGCAGCTGGTTGAGGCTGTCAAGGCCGTCTTCCGCAGCTGGGACAACCCCCGCGCCAACGTTTACCGCAAGATGAACGAGATCCCCTACGAGTGGGGCACTGCTGTCAACGTCCAGCAGATGGCCTTCGGCAACTCGGGCGACCGTTCGGGCACCGGTGTTGCATTCACCCGTGACCCCGCCACCGGCGCCAAGAAGCTGATGGGCGAGTACCTGATCAACGCACAGGGCGAGGACGTCGTCGCCGGTGTCCGCACTCCGTTCCCCATCAGCCATCTGCAGGAGCAGATGCCTGAGGTGTACGAGGAGTTCATCTCCATCGCCAACCGCCTGGAGAAGTACTTCCGCGACATGCAGGACATGGAGTTCACCATCGAGGATGGCCACCTGTATATGCTGCAGACCCGCAACGGCAAGCGTACCGCTCAGGCCGCTCTGCAGGTTGCCTGCGACCTGGTGGACGAGGGCATGATCACCGAGCAGGAGGCTGTCCTGCGCGTGGAGCCCAAGCAGCTGGACACCCTGCTGCATCCCCAGTTCGACGCCGCTGCCCTGAAGGCCGCTGAGGTCGTGGGCAAGGGCCTGGCTGCTTCTCCTGGTTCCGCTTGCGGCCAGATCGTCTTCAGCGCCGAGGAGGCCGAGGAGATGGTCAAGTCCGGCAAGATGAAGAAGGTCGTTCTGGTCCGTCTGGAGACCTCTCCCGAGGATATCGTCGGCATGCAGGTTTCTCAGGGCATCCTGACCGTCCGCGGCGGCATGACCAGCCACGCTGCTGTCGTTGCCCGTGGTATGGGCACCTGCTGCGTCTCCGGCTGCGGCAATGACAACGACGTCAAGATCGACGAGGAGGCCAAGACTTTCGAGATCAACGGCCACAAGTTTGTCAGCGGCGACTGGATCTCCATCGACGGCTCCACCGGCAACATCTACGCTGAGCAGATTGCCACCGTGGCTGCCACCGGCAACAAGAACTTCAACCGCTTCATGGGCTGGGCTGACGCTGCCCGCCAGATGCTGGTTATGACCAACGCCGACAACCCGCGCGACGCACAGCAGGCTGTGGACATGGGCGCTGAGGGAATCGGCCTGTGCCGTACCGAGCACATGTTCTTCGCTGAGGACCGCATCAAGGCTGTCCGTGAGATGATCTGCGCCCGCACCGTGGAGGCCCGCGAGGCTGCTCTGGCCAAGGTCGAGCCGTTCCAGCAGGGTGACTTCGAGGCCATGTACCGCATCATGGGCGAACGTCCCATGACCATCCGTTACCTGGATCCCCCTCTGCACGAGTTCCTGCCCAGCAAGGACGAGGAGATCGCCGATCTGGCCAAGGATATGGGCATGACCTTCGAGGAGCTCAAGAACGTTGTTGAGAGCCTGCACGAGTTCAACCCCATGATGGGCCATCGTGGCTGCCGTCTGGCCGTCACCTACCCCGAGATCGCTGCTATGCAGACCCGTGCCGTCATCAAGGCTGCCCTGAAGGTCAGCGCTGAGACCGGCAAGATGATCACTCCTCACATCATGATCCCCCTGGTGGGCGAGGTCAAGGAGCTGAAGTTCGTCAAGGACGTGGTCGTGGAAGTCGCCGACAAGTTGATCGCTGAGGCCGGCGTCGACATGAAGTACCAGGTCGGTACCATGATCGAGATTCCTCGCGCTGCCCTGACCGCTGGCGAGATCGCTAAGGAAGCCGAGTTCTTCAGCTTCGGCACCAACGACCTGACCCAGATGACCTTCGGCTTCAGCCGTGACGACGCTGCCAAGTTCCTGGGCGCTTACTACGATCACAAGATCTACGAGAGCGATCCGTTCCAGCACCTGGATCAGATCGGTGTCGGCAAGCTGGTCAAGATGGCTGCTACCGATGGCCGCGCGACCCGTCCCGAGCTGGGCCTGGGCATCTGCGGCGAGCACGGCGGCGATCCCTCTTCTGTCGAGTTCTGCCACAACATCGGCCTGGACTACGTCAGCTGCTCTCCCTTCCGTGTGCCCATCGCCCGTCTGGCTGCCGCTCAGGCTGCTATTAAAAACCCGAGGAAATAAGAGCTATCTTTCCTTCGATCATGATGTGACGTTTTGTGAGGCTTCTGCCTGGTGCAAACGGGCTGATTACCCATTTCGTCACAGTTCCTGGAAGGATATGACCCTCTCGGTCAATTTAGATTTAAATTAAAATCTCAGACGGAGGCAGTGAAAGCTGCCTCCGTTTTGATTTGTCCCGTAAAGCGTTTGCGTGTTTCAAAAACCGCAGACGCTTTTTTATTTTGTCCACAACAGAAAGACGGCGAAAGCCAGGAGGTGCGCGTATGGGTGATTTCTTTTATGGTGAGCAGGCAAACATCTTTTCTTTCTACCGGTTTCCCAAGGCGCTGTTCACAGACAGCCGGTTCCGGGGGATTTCGGTGGAGGCCAAGGTCCTCTATGGCCTTTTGCTGGACCGGATGGGACTCTCGATGAAGAACGGGTGGAAGGATGAAGAAGGGAGGGTGTATATCATTTTCACGGTGGAGGCCATCATGGAGCATCTGGGGTGCAGCAACAAAAAGGCGGTGGGCCTGCTGCGGGAGCTGGACGAGAAGGCCGACCTCATCGAGCGCAGGCGGCAGGGCCAGGGCCGGCCCAGCCTGATCTATGTGAAGACCTTCATGGATGCCCTGGGATGACGATTCTGGAAGTGTCGGAAGTTCACTTCCGGCGGTGTAGGTTTTACACTTCCAGAAGTGTAGAATCTACACCCTAATAAGAATGATAGAACCATACAGAGTAGAACGAGACTCATCCTTTCCTTTCCGGGCGGGAGAGGCCGGAACAAACCAAGTTCACGGCTCTGGGCAAATGCCCGGAGCCTTGTTTTTCACAGGAGGTGGTGCCCTATGTTGAAAAAGAAACCGGAGACTGCTGCACAGGGAGAACAGATTCAACAGGTTCCTGTGGCAGAACTCCACCCATTCAAAGATCATCCCTTCAAGGTGCTGGACGATGAGGCCATGCTGAAAACGGCAGAGAGCATGGCGCAATTTGGTGTGTTGATGCCGTTGATTGTCCGGCCGCGGGCGGAGGGCGGCTATGAGATCATCTCAGGCCATCGGCGGCAGCACGCGGCCCGGCTGGCCGGCATGAAAACTCTGCCGGTCATTGTCCGCCAGCTGGACGACGACCAGGCCATCCTGCAGATGGTGGAGAGCAATTTGCAGCGGGAGACCATCCGCCCCAGCGAGCGGGCCTTCGCCTACAAGATGAAGATGGAAGTCCTGAAACATCAGGGAGCCAGGACGGATTTAACTTTGAGCCAAATTGGCGAGAAGTTGTGGAGTGTGACCCAGGTAGGGGCCGCTGCCCAGGAAAGTGAGCGTCAGGTTCACCGCTATATCCGCCTCACCCACCTGATTCCCGAACTGCTGGAACTGGTAGACCAAAAGAAAATTTCCTTCAATCCCGCTGTGGAGCTGTCCTATCTGACAGCTGACGAGCAGCGGGATTTTTTGCAGGCCATGGAGGACAGCAAGCACCCGCCGTCCCTGTCCCAGGCCCAGCGCATCAAGAGACTGAGCAGAGCGGGTGAATGCAGCTATGACGCCATGCTGGATGTCATGAAGAACGCTCAGCTGGACCGGCTGACCCTGAAAAACGAAGCCATTCGGAAATACTTTCCGAGGTCCTACACCCCGCGCCAGATGGAGGAAACCATCCTGAAGCTCCTGGAGCAGTGGCATAAGAAGCGCCAGCGCAGTCAGGAGCGATGAAAAGCGCAGTTCCGACATCCTTCCTTTCCACACAGCGGCCCTGCTATAATGAGGCTGAAAGAAGGCAGCAGCAAAGCAGAAAGGAGCAGACTATGGAAGAACTGAGACAGACCATTCAGGAACACGGCATCCGGTATCAGCTGGAAGGAGACTATTATCTCCCGGCTCTGGAACTGCCGGAAGAAAACCGCCCCATTGGCCGCTGGGGGCGGCTCCATAAAGCGTATTTGAAAAATCACAGACCGGTCCTGTATCAGTCACTGCTTTTGTCCGGGAAGCTTTATACAGTGCTGGCTGACCTGAATGAGCAGGCGACTGAACGGTGCAGCTGTATTATCCGGCAGATGGCAGAAGCTGAAGGCATCACCGAGGAACTGAAAGCAAATGACCCTATGTGCTGGGTGCAGGCGATGAACTCCATCCGCAGCCGGGCGGAGGAGATCATCCAAGTCGAGATGATTTACTGTTGAAGGGGAGGGCAGAGCAATGATTCTGGAAGCGATTTATAACGGAGACTTTTACCCCAGCGAAACGGTTGTACCGAAGTCCGAAAAGTACCGGAACGCACTGAGAGCCTGCGAGAGGATTATGGACCAGTTGGCCCAGAGGCTGACAAAGGAGGACTACGACCTGGTGGAAACACTCCTGGATCAGTCCTCCATCGCCCAGTGCGAGGAGAGCGAGTGCCACTTCAAGGTCGGCTTCTCGGCAGGGCTGCTGGTGCAGCAGGAGGCGGAAAAGCAGATCCAAACAAGAAGTTATGATGAGTGACGCAAAAGCGGCAGGTGCTTCGGTGAGAAGTGCCTGCCGCTTTCTTAATTTCGCTTGATGCGATTTATAAAATCAGTAAAACTATTTTGAACTAGAAAATGGTTATATTCCGCAGTACACAGCCTGTGATGTTCCATCACAGTTCACGGGGTTTGGGGCACGGCCCCAACAAGCATTTTGCATTTTGTGTATACAAATGCCCTGCTTGCAGAGTATGTGTTTGAAAAAAGCGTGATAGAATTTTTGGAAACTTGGAATTTCGTTTTGAGTTAGCTATACATCGCAAGCTATGCCTCTGGCTATCCACTTTGCCAGACGCGGCTTGTTGGGGCAATCCCCAATCCCCTAATGATCGCAAAAATTCATTCTGCGACTGCGCGTTTTGCAAACGCTTTCTATTCGTGCTTTGAAGAGCCAATAGTTTTCTGATATTCGGCTGGAAGTGTCAGACAATCCCTCCTGCAAAACAAAATATGACCTCATAGCCATCTAGAGCAACCCCATAAAATATCAACAATAACCGGCACAAGCAAACCAGTTACGACAGTCCGAAGAAGTAACGGCAGCAAACGCCTGGTATAAAGCAAGGTCCAAG